>JBPOJO010000064.1:0-3509 GCA_052033485.1 Bacteroidota bacterium
AAGCTAAAGCTCGCGGTACACCTTCCTCCAAATCCGCAAGCTAAAGCTCGCGGTACACCTTCCTCCAAATCCGCACGCTAAAGCTCGCGGTACACTCGGCTAAACAGTTACTGCTTACCCGTTTTCAAAACAGGATTTTTAGATTTTACGGCTTGATATTCTTTCAAATAAAAGGGTTCAAAATAGGCTGTGTCCGCAAATTTTTTTTCCAAAAAAAATTGATATGCTGTTTTGCCGAGCATTTTTGCCGTAAAAATAAAATCGGAAACAAAAAGTGCGTTTCGGTGGGTAATTATTTTTTTACATTTCAGCGCGCCGTCCCCAAAAAATATAACTTTCTTCTGTTGCAAAAATTCATCAAAAGAATTTTCGTCGACAATGACCGAATCCGGTACCGTTAAAGCATTTTGTGAAGAATCAAAAACTTGCGCAAATACTTCGGCGCGTCGCGCATCTATCATCGGAATAAATAAAAAATCGTCTTGCCAAATCTGCTCCGAATAGGCTGAAGACATTGCCGGAAGTGTCGGGAGGGCTATTAACGGGATATTATACGCAAAACACAAACCCTTCGCGGTTGATGAACCGATGCGCAAACCCGTGTAAGAGCCGGGTCCCTCCGATAGGGCAACGGCTGCGAGTGAACGCCCGTTGATTTTGCTTTGTTCTAAAAGTGCCGAAACTGAAACGGTGAGCATTTCGGCATGCGCTTTTTCAGTAGTCAAAATAATTTCACCAATCAAATTTCCCGAATCATGCAGCGCAACCGAACAAATTTTAGTGCTTGTTTCTATACCGAGAATGAGGGAAGCGGATTGTACCGTGTTTTGCATACTTTTCTACTCTCGCTTTGTCGGCGAATTTTCTTTTTTTTGTAAAAAAAACATATTTTAAAATATTTTTGACTAATGAACCAATGCTTTTGAATTGATATATTCGGCAACTTCTTCAAGATTTTTAAGCCAAACAGAGCCGTTTGCCTTAATGAGTTTTCCGATAGCATTCAATGCTTTTAGTTCATGCGGCGTGTAGGCGCAATCGCTGTTATCTTCTTCCGTCAAAAAGCAAAAAATAGTTCTTTCGGGTCTTTTGTTGGAATCGTCAACTACTTCTGCGATAGAATACATACTTTTTGAGGCGGGCGTTAAGACATAAAGCAGAAAGGCACAGACGGCACGCTGATGCAGTTCATTTTCATAGTCTTGCGGTGTCCAATCCGGCACAACGGGATTGTAAAATGGCATCTTTAGGAGCGGAATGAGCTTTTCGCGCCATTTTGAACCGTTCGCCGTTCCTCCGAGAAATACTCTGTGTTCTGTTTTATGCATAAAATTAGCCGTATTAAAAAAAATAATTGAGTTATTCAGCTTCTTCGTCTTTCTCGTCTTTCTCTTCTTTTTTCTTTGTGGTCGAAACGACGTTCATTACTTTGAATTTACCTTGCTCCTCGTTCATAATGCCTTCGCATTTATCCACAAATCGTTTGAAACGAACGGAATCTTCGCAGTCATCGTAATCGCCGACTTGTGCAAGAAAAAATAATTTTTCGCGTGTCAGTGAGTCGGCAGTTGCTCTGTATTGTTTCCAAAGCGCGTAGTATTCGTTTAGTTCGACTTTTTTGGCAATTACCACAATAAAAATACCGCTCAATGCCGCAAAAATTTGAAGGATTAACCCGATACTCAGCACCTGATAAAAGGCACTTGCCACTGCATCTGCGGCGTTGCTTCCGAATATTTTAAACCCCATGCCCTCGGTCGCGCTCAAACTGACGATAACCGGAATACTTGATGCTATCCAAATTTCCCAATTTTTAAATTTGAGATATTCTTCTTTCATCATGCTGCTTTTTTTGTTGTACCAACCGATTTGGTCGGTCAGGCGAGTCGCAATGTATTCTTCCGCCGTAATAATTGTTGGTGTTTTGTCCATATTTGAATGAGTAAAAACCAATTTTGTTGCAAACTAAAACTTTTTTTTTACTTTTCAAATATTAACATTTATTTTTTTTGAAATTTTTTTTTGAAAGTTTAAAACACTTGTTCAAAAGCCTTAAAAAGCTTTTTTTTTGAACAAATATTTCAAATGTTCGCTGCAAAACTTACGCCGAATTTTTTTATGAACAATTTTTTGAAAAGAAAAGCGTACTTTTTTTTTGTTTTAGCTTTTTTGCCTTATTTCTCGATGCGCAATTTTTTGCTTTCTTTTTATGCTGTACGATTTTCCAAAATCGTGCAGACGAATCGGAATTTGAGCTTCTTTTTACTGCGATTATATCACTCGAAAGGAATAATTGTTTGCAAAAAAACTTGCTTTTGCACGCAAACGCATTTTGATATCTGCCTGAGATAATTTTTTTCCATTTTTTTACCCTTAACCTGCCGCAGCACATTAAGGGTAAAAAAAAATTTGCGGGCTTACTTCTTAGGGTCTTGTGCCGAAGGGGATACGAAGTCCGACCGAAGTTCCCCAAAAATGTCTTAAATGAATTTCTTTTATCGTCGTGTTGTTGACGTAATGTTGCAAGTTGTAGGTAACTCTGCCTTCTCCGAAAAGATAGGCAAAACCAATCCAAGCTTCCGCGCCAACGCCCGCGCCGATGTTGCCGTACATGACGTTAGTGTCTTTAAAATACATGCCCTCATCGAGTGTCGGGTTCATGTGTTCGGCTTTTCGCCATTTTATGTCGTACATTCCGAGGTTTGGACCGACAAAAAAGTACATACCGCCGCGACGATTAATGGCTCCCGCAAGATAAAAACGGAACATTAACTCCAAGTCCATCATCGTTGCTTTCGCAAAAGTGCGGTCAGTGTAGGTATAGCCTTTTTCATTGTTCATCGCATACGTAAAACTTGCGGTAAAAGCCGTGTTAAAGTTCACGCCAAAAATACCGCTGATTTTACCCCCGTATAATCCGTTGAAATCACCGACATTGCCATAGGGGAAAAGATTTCCCGTTCCCAAAAATTTGTTGTAGACACCGCCCAAACACATGCTCTGTTGAGCAAAAACATGCGAGCCGGCAAAAAGCGACAAGAAAAACAATAAAGAAAAAATTTTTTTCATCGAAAAGTTCTTTTGAGTATTGAGTTAATTTAACCGAAAAACGGCATACCGGAAAGCAGACTTATTTTGCAAAGTAACGCAAAAAAAATTGAATTATTACAAAAATAAATATTTTTATTCGTGTCAGAAAATATTTTTAAGCATATGTTTCTTTTTGCAGCGCAATACTCTGCTAAAAAAATTGTTAATCATTCGAAAAATGCAGAGTCAGACCGTTTTGTTTTGGCAAGTACAAAAAACTATTTCCCGCAGCGGCTTCAAGCAAAAATTATTTTTTTCATGGTGATTAACGAGAATTATGGTTTGTAAATTAAAATAGGATGGGAAAAATCATTTAAAAGTTTGTCATATATATACCATGGAGCACCACCTGTAACACCTCCTCGACCTGCAATTGATGTTCCCATGCAATCTCTTACCTCTACACTGCCTGCATACAT
>JBPOJO010000566.1:0-14324 GCA_052033485.1 Bacteroidota bacterium
AGGCACTTTATATTGGTAGAAAATTTGAAATATATTTTCGGAAAATGTCCCGATAGGGACTAAATATTTTTGTCCATGATTTGGTAAACCCTTAACTAAACAGCATTGCCCCTTAGGGTGTAATGAAACTCCTAAAAAGCTGCCATTTCAACTAATTTTCAAACGCAATTTCGCCTTCCCGTGCAACAAGTCGCACGGCTTTCATTTTATCAATTTTTCCGGCAAGAATAGCCTTAGAAAGTTCGTTGAGAATGTGCTTTTGCATCACTCGTTTGAGCGGACGCGCACCGAATTGCGGTTCGTAACCCATCGCGGCAAGCAAATCAATCGCTTCGGGCGAAGCGGAAAGTTGAATGTCGGTTTCAAGCAACCTTTTTTTCAAAATTTCTAATTGCAATTCAACAATTTTGGCAATTTCTTTTTTGCCCAAAGGCTCAAACATAATGACCTCATCAATTCGATTGAGAAATTCGGGGCGAACAGATTTTTTCAGAATGTCAAAAACCTCACTTTTCGTTTTTTCCAAAATTTCCTCTCGGCGATGTTCAAATTTTCGCAGCATTTCAAAGCCGTCCATGATGACATTTGAGCCGACATTTGAAGTCATAATGATAATTGTATTCTTAAAATTAGCGATTCGCCCCTTGTTGTCGGTCAAACGCCCGTCATCAAGAACTTGCAAAAGAACGTTAAAAACGTCGGGGTGTGCCTTTTCGATTTCGTCGAGCAAAATAACCGAATAGGGTCTGCGGCGCACGGATTCGGTCAATTGACCGCCTTCGTCATACCCGACATAGCCGGGAGGCGCGCCGACAAGACGGCTGACACTGTGCCGCTCCTGATATTCGGACATATCAATTCGCACCATCGCATTTTCGTCATCAAAAAGAAACTCCGCCAAAGCTTTCGCTAATTCGGTTTTTCCCACTCCGGTCGTGCCCAAAAAAATGAACGAACCAATCGGGCGTTTCGGGTCTTGCATACCCGCTCGCGAGCGTCTGACAGCATTTGAAACGGCTTGAATCGCCTCTTCTTGCCCGGCTACTCTTTTGTGCAATTCGTCTTCAAGTTGCAAGAGTTTTTCGACTTCCGCCTGCAACATTTTGGAAACAGGGATTCCCGTCCAACGGCTGACAATATCCGCAATATTTTCGGGCGTAACTTCCTCTCGAATCATGGCATTTTCGGCGTGATTTTTAACGCTTAGCTCTAATTCTTTGAGTTTTCGTTCGACATCTTGCAATTTTCCGTAGCGAATTTCGGCAACTCGCCCGTAATCGGCAGCGCGTTCGGCTTGTTCGGCTTCCAATTTGTATTTTTCAATGTTTTCTTTGCAATTTTGAATTTCATCAACCGCATTTTTTTCGGACTTCCACCGCGCCATTCCCGCGTTAAATTTTTCGCTCAAACCGGCAATTTCATGCGAAAGTCCTTTTTCTTTTTCCTTGTTGTTTTCGCGCCGAATTGCCTCGCGTTCGATTTCAAGTTGCATGATTCGGCGGCGAATTTCATCAAGTTGTTCGGGCATCGAATTCATTTCGATGCGCAATTTTGCCGCCGCTTCGTCCATCAAATCTATGGCTTTGTCGGGCAAATGTCTGTCCGTGAGATAGCGGTGCGAAAGTTGTACGGCGGAAATGAGCGCGTCGTCTTTGATGCGAACGCCGTGATGTAATTCGTATTTACCTTTAATGCCGCGCAAAATCGAAACAGCTTCTTCGGGACTTGGTTCATCAATAAAAACGGTTTGAAAACGCCTTTCGAGTGCCTTGTCTTTTTCGATGTATTTTTGATATTCTTTGAGGGTCGTCGCGCCGATTGCCCTCAATTCGCCCCTTGCCAAAGCGGGTTTGAGCAAATTTGCCGCGTCCATCGCGCCTTCTCCGCCGCCCGCGCCGACAAGCGTGTGAATTTCGTCAATGAATAAAATAATGTCGCCCTCAGAGTCGACCACTTCTTTGATGACGGATTTTAACCTTTCTTCAAATTCGCCTTTGTATTTCGCGCCCGCAACGAGCAAACCCATATCCAAAGCGGCTACGGTGCGGTCTTTGAGGTTTTCGGGCACGTCGCCGGAAACGATTCTTTGTGCCAAACCTTCAGCAATTGCAGTTTTGCCGACACCGGGTTCGCCGATGAGCATGGGATTATTTTTGGTTCGCCTTGTTAAAATTTGCAAAACTCTTCTGATTTCTTCATCGCGTCCGATGACAGGGTCAATTTTTCCGTTTCGCGCTAAATCCGTTAAATTTTTGGAATAACGCTCCAAAGAACGGTATTGCGCTTCGGCGTTTTGTGAATTAACATTTCTGCCGCCGCGCATTTCTTTGACTGCGGCAAGCAAATTTTGTTCTGTCAGACCGTTTTCGCGCAAAAGTGCGGCAACATCGTCTTTTCCGCTCGTAAGTCCGAGCAAAAGGTGTTCAACGGCGACAAATTCGTCTTTAAAATTTTTGAGATAGCCCTCCGCACGTTGAAAAGCACTTTTCAAGTCGTTGGCATAATATGCATCGGTGCCGGAAGTTTTTCCGTATTTTTTGACAATTTCATCAGTTTTTTGCAAAAAAACCGAGCGATTTACACCTAATTTTTTGAAGAGAAAACCGGACAAATTTTCGTCGGCAAGAAAGATTGCTTTGAGCAAATGCCCTGTTTGCACGATTTGTTGTTGATTTTCTACGGCAAATTGCGTTGCTTTTTGAACGGCTTCCTGCGCAAGAATGGTGAGTTTGTTAAAGTTCATGGTTGATGCGTTAGTTTAGCTTGCAAAATACAATTTTTTATCCGGAAATATTTTTGAAACAAAATGACATTATTTGACAAAACAAAATGACAAAACGGCGTATTTTAACATAATTTGCGGCTTTTTTTGCGTCAAAATGGCATATTGATTATTTTTGACTGATTAGATTTTGTCTTCACAAAAAAACATCATGATAGGGAAATCTCTTTTGCGAGGCGAGAAGCGGCGTTTGGGCATTAAAAAGCATTGCAAAAGTTTGGTGTTAATCGTTTTTTCAATGATGTTTTTTTCTGAGTTTTTTATAAATTTGTCAATAAAGCTGTTTAGTTAAGCGTTGATACTCAATCGGAAAGACGAAATTGGTGAAAAATATATAGTTCCTAACGGAACAAAAAAGAGCGGGGGAGCATTTTTCTGCCAACAAAATACGCCTTTAGGCGTTGCATATTGATAGAAAGTCGTCATCTCTTTTTACCCTACATATTTTTGTCTTTTTTTTTTCCAAATCCTTAACTCAACAACATTAATGTCAAAAATTTACCAAAATGAAAATCATTTTTACTTTTTTTCTGCTCTTTTTGCCGATTGCATGTTTGTTTTCGCAATCTTGGCAAGAAACCCATCGCAAAGCGGATTCGCTGATGCAGAATCGTGATTTTGTAAATGCAATGAAACTTTATGAACAGACTCTGCCTCAAATAGCGTTAGATTCTACTCAAAAAAGCATCACCTATCGGAGCGCAAAAAATTCTATCGGACGTTGTGCTGCTTATATTTTGGAAAAAAAAGAGGCTCAAAATCTGTTGGAAGACAATTTGCAACAATGTTTGGCACTTTTTCCTAATTCCGCAGTTCATGCTACCGCACTGCATAATCTCGGCACTTTTTATTTACCCGGTTTGCAGGGTAACAATTACAATTTAGCCCTGAAATACCTCACGGAGGCGCAGGATTTGCGAAAAAAGCTTTTTTCGGAATTAAACTATGACTACAGCTTAACTTTAAATAATTTAGCAATCGCCTATAAATCAGGAAAAAAATTTGACGAGGCGAAACAATGCCTGATGAAAATTGTGCAAATTAGAAAACAAATCTTTGACGGCAGACACAACGAATACGCTAAATCAATCAACGAATTAGCCATTTTTGAAGAAGAATTCGGCAGTTTAGAAACGGCTGCAAAACATTATGCAAATGTTTTAACTTTAAACAAAGATAATTTTGGAGAACAAAGCGTGAACTATGCGCAAACGCTCAACAACTTAGGCATTGTTAATTCAAAAATGGGTGCGTTTGACAAAGCCGAAGAATACTTAAGGCTTTGTGCAGCTCTGAGGGAAAAAGTTTTAGGCAAAACACATATCAAGTTGGCGCAAACCCTTGTGAATTTGGCTTTGGTGCAACACAATACAGGTTTATATAAAGATGCCGAATTGAATTATCAAAAAGCGGAGGAAATTTTTATAAAAACAGGAGAAGACAAAAAACTGTATTTTGCCTATTTATTGAATAATATTGCTCTCTTGCATGAAGATGCCAATGATTTTAAAGCTGCGGAAATTTGCTTTAACAAAGCAAAAAATATTTTTGAGACTAATCTTAATAAAAGCAGTTTTGAATACATAAATTTTATCAACAATTTGGGGGTCTTTTTTAATACGAGTTTCCAATATGCGCGAGCACACCGATATGCCCGATACGCCTCAGACAGTATAAAAAACATATTTGACGAGAGCCACAATGATTATGCTTACTTTTTGTACAATTTAGGCTTAGTCAATATCAGCATGAACAATTTTGAACAGGCACATCGTCAAATCAGCAAGACTGTTGAGATTTACGAAAAAAACGAAACGACAAAAACCTTAAAATATATGTGGGCACTTGATGCCTTAGCCGTTTGCGCATTGCATAAAAACGATAAACACGAATACTTGAGAATTAAAAATCGCCTCTTTGATTCGTTTAAAGATAAAATTTTCAACATTTTTCCTACTTTTACGGAGAAAAACAAGGAGTTTTTTTTTAACAATTCAGTAAAGAAATACGTTGATTATCACACGGCAATAAGTTTAGTTAACTTTTCTGAAGACCCGTCAACAATTTACAATGAGTGTATACTTGTGAAAGGATTATTGCTCAGTGCCTCTCAAAAAATGAAGAGCAGAATTCTTGAAAGTAAGGACACCGCTTTAGTGAATTTGTACCACACTTGGAAACAACAAACAGAACAGATTTACCAATACAATCAAAAATCTAAAGAGGAGAAAAGTAAAGAAGTTTTAGCATACGATTCCCTCGAAAATGCTTGGCAGGAAACAGAAAGACTGCTAAACAAAAAAACATCGTCTTTTAACGTTTTGGCAAATAAAAAGGTATATACTTGGCGCGACATTCAAAATTCGCTCAAAAAATCCGAAGCTGCCGTCGAAATTATTCGAATCAATAAATTCGGCGTACAAAAAATTGTAACCGATACTTCCGATGTTGAAAAAGCACCTAATTTTCCAAAATACCCCGTTTATGGTCTCACAGACACGGTTTTTTACGCCGCTTTGATTGTCAAAAAGAAATCAAAACAGCCGGAATTAGTTTTGCTCAAAAATGGCAATGATTTGGAAAAAAAGTTTTTTAATTATCAAAAAAATACAATCTTCATCAAACGAGAAGATTTAATTTCTTATAATGAATTTTGGAAACCGATTGCTCAAAAATTGAAAGGCATCAAAAAAGTTTACTTTTCGCCCGACGGTGTTTACAATCAAATTTCTTTAAACACTTTGCAAAATCCCGAAACAAAAAAATACGTTTTGGACGAAACAGAGCTGCATTTGCTTACGAATACGAAAGACATTTTAGCCTTCGGTAAATCGGAAAACAAGCAGCTCAAAGCCGAACTTTTGGGCTATCCGCTTTATGATTTGCAGACGCAAAATGCAAGTGAAAGCCGCCGAAGAGAATTAGAAGCGGATACGACACGCGCCTTTGCCAATTTTCAACAAGTAAGTCTTTTGCCCGGCACGAAAAAAGAAGTCGAAGAAATTGCTCAGATTTTGAAAGCCAAAAATTACAAATTGGAGGTTTTAACGGACAAAAATGCGACGGAGGAGAACATAAAAAAAGTGAGCAGTCCGAAAATTTTACATATTTCCACGCACGGGTTTTTCATTAGCGAAAAAGAGAAAAACGAAAAAATCAATCCGATGTTACGTTCGGGACTTTTGCTCACGGGCGTGGGCGACTATGCTCGTGCCGAAATAAAGCCCGATTCGGAAGACGGAGTTTTGACTGCGCTTGAAGCGGCAAATTTGGATTTAGACGAAACCGACTTGGTCGTTTTGTCTGCTTGCGAAACGGGCTTGGGCGACGTAAAAGCGGGCGAAGGTGTGTATGGTTTGCAGCGTGCGTTCAAAGTTGCGGGTGCAAAAACGATAGTGATGTCCATGTGGAAAGTGGACGATGCCGTAACGCAAAAGTTAATGACAGTTTTCTACAAAAAATTCTCCGAATACAATAACGCGCGCAAAGCTTTTCAAGAAGCACAAGCCGAAATCAAAAAACAATATCCCGAGCCGTACTTTTGGGGGGCTTTTGTGATGACGGGAGAATAAGCAATTTTTTCGCCCTCGCTTGCGGAAGCGAGGGCGGTTGCAGCCCTTGTTTTTGCTTTCACAAATGATTGACAATCAATACTTTCTGTCGTTGTATGTGTATCACTAAGCCATTGCTTGTAGCTGATAAGACACTAAAAAAAGGCGGCAAGAATATTTCCCTGCGCCAAAAAAATATTCGCAAAAAAATTTCAGTCCTGCTTTACAATTTTTTAGGCTGTCTTTTTTGGTATTTTAGCTATTTTTTTCTTACTTGCAAAAAAACGGCATAATACCATGCTGACGCGATGCTTTTACCATTTTGTAAAAAACCTATGTATCAATTCATAAGGCTGAAAACTCTTTTTTTGGCGTTTTTTGTAGGTTTTTTCCTTTGCGGACAAGCCCTGAAAGCCGACGACCGAAAAAAAATTGACAGCTTACTTACGCTTTTGAAAGCCGAAATGCACGATACATTACGCCTGAAAATCATGGAAGATTTGGCGTGGCAGTCGCGCAATGAAAGTTATGAAACGGCTGTTATGACTTGTAAAGACGGCATTGCTTTGGCAAGAAAATTGAAAAATTTCCGCTCCGAAGCCATTTTCCATCGTTTTAAGGGAATTTCGCACAGTCATTTCGGCGAACATGACAAAGCACTTCGCAGCTATATCACCGCTTTGAGCATCTCCCGAAAAATTAACGATAACGAAGGAATTGGCTTTTGTTATGATAATATCGGTGTTTTAAAACATTTCAAAAAGGAACATCAGGAGGCACGACGCAATTTTGAGCAAGCATTAGATGTTTTTGAGCAATTTCAAATCCTGAACGGTGTCGGTTATGCCTGCACACATTTGAGTTGGGTCTATAATGAGCTGTCGGATTTTGAAAAAGCGCAATTTTATGCCGATAAAGCCTTGCAGGTGCGTATTCAGCTCAAAAACAACATGAATATCGCCAATACGATGCGCGACTTGGGCAATATTCACAAAAGAAAAATGGATTTTGATAAATCCTTAAAATACTACGAGAAAGCCCTTGAATATGTTGATTCTTCTAAAAATTTAACCGCTTTTGTCGAATTTAATTATGAAAAGGCTGATTTATTTTTTCAAAAAAACGACATTATCGCCGCGATTGGTGCTGCAAAATTTATTTTGCCCGTTGCCGAACGCTTGAAAAATCGCCGTTTAATCATGAAAGTAGCCATGCTTCTGAATCAAAGCCTTTCCGTCAAAAGGGACTTTGAGCAGGCACACCGTTTTTTGACCCTATATTCCGTCAATAAAGATTCCATCATGACGGAGGAAAAGGAAAAAGAAATTGTTCGTTTGTTTGAAAATTTGAACTTGCAAAAAAAAGAACAAGAAAATGAATTTTTGAAAGAAAACAATCAAATGCAGCGAAATTATATCTCCGGCTTATTTTTTCTGCTCTTGCTTGCTTTTGTTTTATTGATTTTTGTTTTGAGATACAATCGAAAAATGGAAAAAATTAATCGGTTGCTAAAAAGTAAAAACGATGAAATTATCGTGCAAAGTCTTAAAATTCAGGAATTTGCGGATAATTTAAAATCGGCAAACGATGAAATTCGCCGCATCAACTCGGAGTTGAATGCCAAAAACGCGGATTTTACGGACAGCATTAATTATGCCCGCTCAATTCAATCGGTGATTTTGTCCGTTCCCGCTGCGGTTCATGCAGCCTTGCCCGAACGGTTTATTTATTTTCAGCCGCGCGATATTGTTTCCGGCGATTTTTATTATTTTCACGAATATCAACAAAAAATTATCGTTGCCGTCGCTGATTGTACGGGACACGGCGTTCCGGGTGCGTTTATGTCCATGATTGGCAACGAAATTTTAAATGAAATTGTTATCAATCGGTATATTCACGCGCCGAGCATTATTTTAAAAGAAATGCACAAAAGTATTCGTTCGGCTTTAAAACAGGACGTTACGCAAAACCGCGACGGCATGGACATCGGCATTTGTACGATTGATTTGGAAGAAAGTACTGTCTATTTCTCGGGCGCGAAAATGCCGCTGTACTTTTTTGTAAAACCCGAAAATGACCGCTCGGAGCCTGTTTTTAACCAAATGCCCGCCAACAAAATGTCCGTCGGCGGAGAGGATTACGGAGCAGACAGGATTTTTGAACAACACGAAATCATTTTGGAAAAAGGGCTTGCACTGAGCTTTTATATGGCAACGGACGGCTATACCGACCAATTCGGCGGACAAAACGGAAAAAAATTAATGGTCAAACGTTTTAAAGAGTTTTTGAAAGATGCGCAATTAATCCCCTTCGGACATCAATATGATTTTTTTGCATCAAAAATGGAGAATTGGAAAGGCAATAATGAACAAGTTGATGATATGACCGTGCTCGGATTTAAAATTATTGTGTAAAATTGACTGCTCTTTAAAGACCAATTCGTTTTTTTTTTGTAAAAAAAATCAACAAAAATAGTCATTTGCATTTTTTTTGCACCGATGAAAAAACACCGAAAAATTTGCAAAAAAAAAATTTTTTCGTAATTTCGGTGCTTAATTCTACCTGACATGAAAAAAGTTTTATACCTCTTAACAACCTTGTTGTTTTGCGGCTTTGGCGGCACTGTTTTGGCACAGGAGCAGGGCGTTTTTACGATTGTCGGGCGCGCGGGCGTTTCGACTGCATCGGTGAGCGATTATCAGTCATTGAGCATTAATCCCGCGAATCTCGGCTTGCGCAAATCTTTTCGCGATGCTTATGTCAGCATCGGTTTTTTAGAAACGAATATTACGGCAGCTTCGGAAGCTTTGACGCGAAAAGAATTGTACAATGCCGTTTTCAAAGCCTCAGAAACAAATTTCACTTTTCAACAAAAAACAGCCGCGGCAACTAAAATTGCTGATAAAACGCATGCTTTGGAAGCCGGCATTACACTTTTTGCCGTCAGCGTGAGCTTGCCGAAATTCGGCGGTTTTGGCTTTGCGGTCAAAGACCAAATCAATTTCAGAGGGCGTTTCAATCAGGAGTCGAGCCAAATTGTCATGTTAGGAGCAAATTCTCCCGTTTTTCCTTTTTTGCAACTGTCAGACGGCACGGAAGTCGCAAACGACCCCTCGCTGCCTGCTTCGGTACGCGAGCAAGTCGTTCGCGGTTATTTTAAAGATTCGACTGCCGCGCCCCGTTATTCGGATATTATCGGCAATTCGCGTATGGCAATGGCTTGGACACGCGAATATCAGTTCGGCTACGGCAATAAAATCATTGATTCTTACAACTTTGAATTGTATGCAGGGGCAAGCGTGCGCATCATAAACGGGATTGCTTTGATTGATATGGACGCAAAAAACGGCGATTTGGACCGCGGTGTGATTTCTATGTCCCCAAGTTTCGGCTTAGAATTCGGCGGCGATGATGACGAGGCAAGTGCCGAAAATCCTACCTTTAAAGGCTTTCGAAATTCAAATCCGCTGACAAAAATCCTTGCTGCCGAGCCTGTGGGAAACGGAATTGGGTTTGATTTCGGTATGAATTTGAGAATAAAAAAACGAATTTATTTTGCCGCCTCGCTGACCAATTTAGGAAAAATGAATTGGACGGGCAATGTGTACAAACTGAACAACGGACGTTTAGCCGAATTAGAAGGCTACGGCTACAATAATTTTAATTTTTTCCGCACATCGGCATCGGGTTTGCAATTTGCAGGCAGTCGCTCTCCGCTTGGTTGGTCGGGGACAAAACCTATCAGCACAGATTTGCCGGCAACACTTCGTTGCGGTCTGAGTTATGATTATTTCGGAAAATTCCTTGTCGGCGGAGAAGTCATTGCACCTTTGAAAGACACACCCGGCGGTTTGGAAAATGTTTTCATCGGAATCGGCGGCGAGTATCTCATCGGGCGGCTCATAAAAGTTTCGTTCGGCGTAACACAAGGCGGAAATCAAGGCAATCGCATCTATTTGCCACTCGGTTTGAGCTATACCGGCTTGCGCAACAGTTATGAAATGGGGATTGCGACACGTGATGTACTCACCTACCTTTCGGGAGGCGACGGCAGTATTATTTCTTTTTCGACAGGCTTTTTGAGGTTTAAATTTTAAAATGCCTTTCCAAAAAAAAAGTACCGTCGGCTTCATGCAGGCGGTACATTTTTTTTTGGAAAAATGCTGTTTTTACGTTTATTTTTTCGGCACTTTAAACGGATTTTTAAACCTTTGCGGACAAACAACCCCTTCAAACAAGTAGCTGATAGAGATTCCGGCATAAAAATACGTATCTTTGTCGGCGGCATTTCCGCGTTGAAACTTTGCCGTTTCTTTTGCCGCATCAAAACCATCGAGCAAGTCGGAAAATGTTTTGCGCATACCGATTTCCCAAGTCAAATTCCAATTATACGCCATCGCATATTTCACCCCAACCCCTAAAGGCAAAGCAAAAGTTTTGGCGCGAAAGGGCGGGTGAATGTTTGTTTTTGAGGCAAAATAGGCATAATTCGCGCCAAAAAAGAGAAACGGACTTAATTTGCGCATTTCTTTCAGTTGGCGAAAATTGATAAAATTATATTCGTAACGCAAACTGATTTCCGTGAGGTCTGTTTGAAACGACAAAGCCCGATTTAGTTGATAAAAATCTTTTGAATCGAGGTCGCTTCCGCGAAATTGCATTGCGGCAAGCGACAATCGAAAAGCCGAAACAGGGCTGAGATTGTAACGCAAAAAAATTTCCCCACCGAGACGGCTGTTGCCCGGTCGTAAATTTGTGGCAATGTCGTTGCTGCTGTTGCCTACACCGATACCGACTCCCGGCTCAAGTCTTTGCGCAAAAACAGCAGCAAAATTGAACAACAAAAATGACAAAAAAATGATGGTTTTTGACATATTTTCGATAAAAAAAGCCTCATTCGGCAGGGCAAAATGAGGCTGTTAAAAATTCAAAATGTTTATTTGAAAACAATCGGGCAGCGAACCTGTGAAGGCGGAATGATGTAAATCAAATGAATGCCCGTCGTGATGTAAACGTCGCGGTCGCGCACGTTTCCGCGAATGTTATCAGGAAAAAAGTCGTTACCGAAACCGTCAAGCGTTTGATAAAACTTAAAGTTCGGGTCGCCCACATTCGGCGTGAAGCGAACAGTCGGCAAATAAGCCATTTCGCCGTTAGCGAATTTTGCTTTCAATTCTGCAAGGCGATTGCCTTCAATCGAGCGGTCGTGCATCGCCCACGCTAATCCGCCGTCTTCGTCATCTGCAAAAACACCCTTGTTGAGATATTTTTTGCTCACATCGTCGAGATAATCCGTGAGTGTAAAACGCCACATCATTTCAAAAGCAATGTCAAAACGCTCGGAAATTCTTTTACGAAAACCGAAGCCGATAGGCATACAAACTTGTACTTTTGAATAAAGTTTGCCGTAAGTTTCACCCGTAAGCGGGTTTGAACGCCCTTGTCCTTCCGTGCCTAACTGCTGCAATGCAATCCAATCACCGCCGAACGCCTCAGGTACTTTTGCTTTCGGATTGTGGTAAAACATTCCGATTCCCATGTTGACATAAGGTATGATTTGTTTAGGTCTTTTGTAATAAACTTTGTTAATTTTTGTTTCGGCAATCAAATCGTATTGACCGACAAGCGTCATTTCAAAAATATCACTTCTGAAATGCGTATTGCGGATATACCGAAAAACATCGTGCGGGTCAGTCGGGCTTGCGGTTTTTGAATCATCGCCCGAGATTCTGCCGTAAGAGAGCATAAAACGTCCGGTAAAATTCGGATAAAATCTTTTCGATACAAACGCACTGACGTTCGGTCTTGTTGCACGAATATCCGTACTTAAAAAGTTCGGACGCGGCACGATATCGCCGAAATAATTCATTGCGTTAAGGCTAATGCCCGCGCTGATGTACTCTTTTCTTTTTGTCCACACCCACTTATGCCCGTGCGGTGCACGCTTACGGCTGTATTCTTTTCCGTAAGTGTTTTTTAATTTTTTTTCAGGTTTCGAAATGCCGTCCCAACCATAGCCCGAACGGGTCTTAAAGCCTTTAGACGCACGTGAATCCTGTGAAAATGCCCTTTCAGATGCAAAAAATGCAGCAAAAGAAAAAGCTAAGAACAAAAGCAGAAAACTTTTCATAAAAAATAATTTACGGGTCATGCAAAACCGAACAGCTTACGAAATAAATATCGTTTAAAAAGCAGAAATATTGCAAAAATACAAACTTTTTTTTCAATTTCTTTTATTCTCAAAATTTTTTGTGCAAAAATAGTGCAAATTTTTTCAGACTCCAAAAAAACAGGACTTGTTCGTAAAAAAAGTTGCTCGTTATTTTTATCGTTTGAGGGCATGAATTTTAGTCAACGATGCAAAAAAAGTATTGCAAGCATCTTGCTTGCTTCATCAAAAAACAAGTTTGTGAGCAAGATGCTCACATTACACTGCGCAAAAATACAAGTTTATTGTCAATCAAAACGAAACGCCGGTCAATCCTTAATTTCGATTTGAATAAATTTCTCACCGACAGGGCGTTCACTTTCGGGACATTCGCGCAGGTAGACTTTGTCGGGCGGGGCACCGAGTTTGAGCAGTTGAGATTTTATTTTGTTTAAACGCATGAAAGTTACGTTTTTACCGGCATCAAAGTCCGATTTTGGTATATATTCGACAAGATAAACATTATAGCCGTAACGAATATTTTTTTCGGCAACTTTGAGCATTTCTGTTTCGAGCGGGCTGAGTTCGTCCTCATCGCCCGAAAAGAGCATTTTTTCACTTTTAGGGGGTACGGGCTTAGCAGTAGTGTACCACAGTGCCTCCGCTTTTTCTTCGGCGGCTTTTAAACTGTCTTTTTTTCCTGTCCCTGTTTTTACACCCGCCATTCCGCTGCCGAGAACAACATCGGCTTCGATTTTTGTGCTTGTTTTGCTGCCCGAGGTGCTTGTCGGAGTGCCGGAAGTAGTGCTTGTACCGGAGGCGGTCAATGGGCTTGCGGTAGATTTGTCAGGCGCGGAAGAAGACGTTTTTTTAGACTTGGAGGATTTTTTTTTGTCAGTCAAATGGTTTTTTTCGTTATTTTTTTTGAGATATTTTGAAAATTTGACGCGCTGATTTTTTGAAATTCCGATATATTCACAACCCGAATGTTGCGGTCGCGACCTGCTGCTCCTTTTTTTGGAATACTTAATCTGCGCATTTGCATCAATAAGCATTAAAAAAAAGAAAATAAAAGATAAAAAAAACAAATATTTAACAAAATGAGAACGCATATTCACCTCCGATGTTATTCTCTGCTTTCGTAACGATTTTTTTTCTAAAAAATTGTGTAAAAAGTAAGTTTAATTTAACGAAGAGTTGAAACAGTTTTATTTTTTGTTGCAAACTTTTGAAATCTAATTTTTCCCCGACATTTTTTGCTGTTGCATAAACAATTAAGAATTTTTAAATATTTTGTTTGGCGAATTGCGATAAAATTCGCCTGAACGATTTAGAAAATCTTTAGTCCCCAAAAAACGTCAAAAAATTAATTCGTAGCCGGTTAAAAATCAACAGATAAATATTTGTGTTTTTATTTTTTTTGTATAGTTTTGCAACAAGGAAATGCAACATGAAAACAGAACAAGAAAAAACATTTGAGGAAAGAAAATTATCACATCGGCACGCAAAAGCCGCTCAAAAAATCACCTTTCGTTCGATTTTGCTTTCTTTTGCATTGATTTTGCTCAGCGGTACGGCAATTTTTTTTGCCGTTTTTGATGTAAAAAGTGATGAAGAATATTTAGCGGAGCTTTCCGCGCGTTTGCAGGCAGGAGAATATTTGGCAAGCGGTGAAATGAAAGATTATTGCCGCTTAACGTATGAATTACGCAACGAAATTTCCCCTGAATGTGTTTGCATTTTGGACGGCATTAATTGGGACAATCCGCCGAAAAGCCCCGAATTTTTGTCGGAAGAGTGGGAATTTATTCACGATGACCCGAGTCGGTTGAGAGTGAGGTTT
>JBPOJO010000457.1:0-5320 GCA_052033485.1 Bacteroidota bacterium
GGACACCACTATTATTACATCGGAACGCCCTCTTATTGGTTGTTAATCGGCGGCATTTTCTCTGCCTTAGAGCCTTTGGCATTTTTGGGCATGGCTTTATTTGCGATTGCGATGTATAAAAAAGGCGAAAAACGCCACCCGAACCGCATTGCTTTGCATTGGACTTTGGGAACGGCGATTGTTTCGTTTTTAGGTGCCGGCTTACTCGGTATGGCGCATACGCTCCCGAGCGTGAACATGTACACGCACGGAACGCTCGTTACGGCGATGCACGGACACTTGGCGTTTTGGGGTGCTTACGGTATGTTGGTTTTTGCTTTGATTGCTTATGTTTTGCCGAACCTCACCGGACGTAAAATGTTTGATACCAAAATGGGCAATGCCGCTTTTTGGTTCTCAAATGTCGGTATGATTGGAATGACCGCTGCGTTTGCGGCTGCAGGCGTTGCGCAAGTGTATATGGAGCGCGTCATGGGCGTTGAGTTTGGTGAAGTACAAAAAGAAATCGAAGTTCACTTTTTAGTTTTGGTGCTTTGCGCAACACTTTTCACTACGGGTGTAACTTGTTTTATCATTGAATTTATGCGTTACGGCTTGCCGACAGACGAGGCTTTGAATACCAAAGTTCAAGAACCGGAAGTTGCGGCTTAATTGAATGAATTTTTTGCCCGAATTTTTCTTAAAATTCGGGCTGCTTTTCCCAAAAAAACAAAATTTTTCCGATGAAAAACATCGAAACAGACCTTCCTTATTACCGAATTATTGATAAAGAGGTCGAAATTTTCGAACACGCCTTTAAAAACAAAATTCCTTTGCTGTTGAAAGGTCCTACCGGCACCGGCAAATCGCGTTTTGTTGAATATATGGCGGCGCAGCTCGGCAAGCGATTGATTACGATTTCTTGCCACGAAGAAACATCTTCGACTGACCTTATCGGACGTTTTATCATCAAAGGCGCAGAAACCGTGTGGATTGACGGACCACTTACGATTGCGGCAAAAGAAGGCGTTATTGTCTACCTCGACGAGGTAGCGGAAGCGCGCCCCGACGTAATTGTGGCGATTCACTCCCTCACCGACCACAGACGCGAGCTTTTTATTGACAAAACCGGCGAAACGGTAAAAGCGGCGGACGGTTTTATGTTGGTTGCCTCTTTCAATCCGGGCTATCAAAAAGGATTTAAAGAATTGAAACCATCAACAAGACAACGTTTTTCGGCTGTTTATTTCGACTATCCCGAGCCTAATGTGGAAGTTGAAATTTTGATGAACGAAACTCAAATTCAACAAGACATTGCCAAAAAAATTGTGGCAATCGGCAATAAAATTCGCAATTTGAAAGAATTGGGGCTGACCGAAACTGTTTCGACACGCCTCTTGGTGAATGCCGCGAAGCTCATTCGCAGTGATTTGCCCAAACGCCTTTCTGTCCGAACGGCAGTCATTGAGCCTCTCTCCGATGACACTGACACCGTTGCGGCACTGACCGACTTAGCTAATCTGATGATTTAGTCGTGATAAAAGGTTAAACAAAAAAACATGGACTTAGACGAAATTTTATTTTCTAAAGCCGTAAAATTTTTCAAAAGGCGCAAAGAAAAAGCTATCCGAAACAGCGATTATGTCGTTCATTTGGAGAAAGTGAAAATTCGCTTGATGGTTTTAGCCCGAGCTCTCACCGGTAAAAGTATCGAAATTTACACTGCCGAAAGAGAAGGAGGATACAAAAATCAAGTCTTTTTCTTGCCCCAATACATTGATTTATTCGACTCTTACGCCCAAAACTACACTTTTTATGTCTTTCGCGTTTTTTATCTCTCCGTTCAACAAGAATTAAAGTTGAATTTTTCGACCGAAAATCCGCAAGGAAACAGGGACGCTAACTCAGAAGCCCGTGATAATTCTCAAAAAGTTCTGACCGTGCTTTTCGAGCGATTCCCGCCCCTGATTGAAATTTACGAAGGGATTTACAATGCGTTCAACGCTAAAACCGCCCCTCAAAAATCACCGGATTTATCTTTTCTTTTCGGAAAATTTATGCTCAACGACGCACAAGGCTCCGAAAACGAACTCAAAAATATTTCCGACAAAGTGAAAAAAGCGATTGCCGATGAAGCCAAAACTATCATTAAAGCAAGAGCTGTTGAGGAAATCAAAAATATCGAAATTGATAAAAAAGCCCAAGAAGATTACGTTTTGAGCCACAATTTTGAAAAAGTTGAAACGGCGGAAGAATTTGACGGCGTGTGGAGAGATTTTGACGGCGACGACGAGCTTGCAGACCATCAAGATGCACTCGACGAACTGAACATGAAAGTTACCGTTCGCACTGACGATACGACGCACAGCGTTTATCAGGCGGATTTTATGGAAAATACAAATGTTTCCGAAAGCGCGGAACTTGAACCGAACGCTCCTGCAATCGAATATCCCGAATGGGATTATCAAAAACGCGCTTACAAAGAAAACTTTTGCAAACTTTTTCCTGTACAACAAAGAAAAACCGATTCTGCATACAGAGAACAAACCTTGCTCAGGCATAAATCGCTTTTGAATGGTTTGAGAAAAATGCTCACGAATCTGAACAATAAATTTCAGCAACAAAGGCGACAAACACAAGGCGAAAACTTTGATTTTGACTGTGTTACCGATTTGTTTGTTGATGTCCGTTCGGGACACACGCCCTCCGAAAAAATTTATCTCTCGAAAAGAAAAAAAGAGAAAGATTTATCCGTCATGCTCTTGCTTGACATCAGTTTGTCGAGCGACGGCTACGTCGACGGAAGGCGAGTTTTGGACGTGGAAAAGCAAGTTACTATTCTTTTCGGTGAAATTTTAAATGAATTTCAAGTGGATTTTGCCGTTAAATGTTACTTTTCAAAAACAAGAAACTACTCCACTTACCTCACCGTAAAGGATTTTGACCAAGATTGGCTTCAAGCCAAAGACCGCGTTGGTGCTGTTGAGGCATCGGGCTATACGCGAATAGGAACGGCGTTACGACATTCGGGCAAACTTTTGGAAAAAAGAGAGACGCAAAATAAGTGGCTCATCTTAATTTCGGACGGAAAACCGAACGACTACGACCGCTACGAAGGCAAATACGGTATTGCCGACGTTAAGCAAGCCGTCAAAGAGTTGAACGAAAGGCACGTTAATACTTATGCTTTGGCGATTGAAGCCAATGCAAAATATTATTTGCCGCAAATGTTCGGAGAAAATCACTATCAAATTGTACCTTCTCCGCAAGAATTGGTCAAATCTTTGGCAAGGCT
Source organism: Bacteroidota bacterium (assembly GCA_052033485.1). Taxonomy (GTDB): domain Bacteria; phylum Bacteroidota; class Bacteroidia; order Cytophagales; family Bernardetiaceae; genus JBPOJO01. The sequence continues at coordinate 3,275 of JBPOJO010000457.1, forward strand.
TTACGAGAAAATTAAACACCGATTGTAATTTTTTTTTAACGTAACTTGTTATGAATACCCAAATTAAGTCTTTTCTTCACATTGGCTTCTCATGCCTTATCGCCGCTTTTCTTGTCGGCTGCAAACCCGAAGTAAAAACTGACAATGCGTCAGCTTCGCTTGACAAAGATTAGTCGAGCGCATTGAGCATAGCCGTACAAGGCGAAATGAAAGCCGAATTAACTTCGCCGCCCATGGTGCCTAAGCCTATCGGCAACCGCGCCGCAACGAAACTTATCGTTGAGATGGAAATCATCGAAAAAGAAGGCAAAATGGACGACGGCGTTTCTTACATTTATTGGACTTACGGCGGCACTGTACCCGGTTCTTTCATTCGTGCCCGTATCGGTGATGAAGTTGAATTTCACTTAAAAAATCACCCCGACAATAAATTGCCCCACAACATTGACTTGCACTCGGTTACGGGACAAGGCGGCGGTGCGGAAGCATCTTTTGTTGCCCCCGGACACGAAAAAGTTTTTTCTTTTAAATTGCTCAACGAAGGTCTTTATGTCTATCACTGCGCAACTGCGCCCGTCGGTATGCACATCGCGAACGGTATGTACGGCTTGATTATGGTCGAACCCGAAGGTGGTTTACCGCCCGTTGACAAAGAATACTACGTCATGCAAGGTGATTTTTACACCAAAGGAAAACACGGCGAACCCGGTTTGCAACCTTTTGATATGCAAAAAGCGGTTGATGAGCACCCTGAGTACATCGTATTTAACGGCAGCAAAGGCGCTATGACAGGCGACAAAGCAATTACTGCGAAAGTCGGCGAAACTGTGCGTTTGTTTGTCGGTAACGGCGGACCGAACATCGTTTCTTCTTTCCACGTTATCGGTGAAATTTTTGACAAAGTTTACATTGAGGGCGGAAACAACATCAATAAAAACGTTCAAACTACTCTCATTCCTGCCGGCGGTTCGGCGATTGTTGAGTTTAAAGTTGAAGTTCCTTCTACTTTGATTTTGGTTGACCACTCTATTTTCCGTACTTTCAACAAAGGTGCTTTAGGTATGTTGAAAGTTGAAGGCGAGAAAAATCCGAAAGTATATTCAGGCGCATTGCAAGACGGTATTTATCAACCCGAAGGCGGTGTAATTCAAGAAATGCCGGAAGAAGAAGGAAAAGAAGCTCCCAAAGGCGTTATTGCTAAAAACAAAGAAGAAAGAATCCAAATCGGTAAGCAAATTTATATGCAAACTTGCTTTGCCTGCCACCAAGCAAACGGCGAAGGAGTTGCAAACGCTTTCCCGCCTTTGGCTAAATCAGACTTCTTAAATGCTGATACTGACAGAGCAATTAAAACCGTCATCAAAGGTTTGAGAGGCGAAATCAGCGTCAACGGCACGAAATACAACAGTATCATGCCTTCGCAAGTCCTTTCCGACGAAGAAGTTGCCAATGTGTTGACCTATGTCTACAACAGTTGGGGCAACAACGGAACAGAAGTGAAACCTGACATGGTAAAAAAAGTCAGAAAATAAGCCAATGAACGAGGAATGATAAATTCATTCGTGTTTCTTTGAGCAAAACGTTAAGAGTAGCAGTTTCCAAAGAACTGTTACTCTTTTCTCAAAATCATTCACTAATCCAATTCACCATTCATGAAATCTTTGTGTTTTTTAATATTTTTCTTTTTTTGCGTCGCTAATCCGACGGAAATGGTCAAAATAAAAGGCGGCAGTTATGTTCCTTTGTACGGCTCATTGAAAAGCAAAAATGTGAAAGTAAATGATTTTTTGATGGACATTACGCCCGTTACGAACAAACAATTTTTGGATTTTGTAATCAATAATCCGAAGTGGAAACGTTCGCAAACGAAAGAAATTTTTGCGGATAAAAATTACCTAAAATCGTGGATTTCGGATACACAAGTGCCTCCCGAACTGCTCGAAACGCCTGTTACGCACGTTTCTTGGTTTGCGGCAAAGGCTTATTGTGATTGTCAGGGGAAAAGGCTGCCAACGGTTGATGAGTGGGAATATGTTGCGATGGCAG
>JBPOJO010000701.1:0-1831 GCA_052033485.1 Bacteroidota bacterium
TGCGAAATTAGTGATTTGCCGCAAAAATACAAACTCCGGCACAAAAATAAGCAATATCAAAAACAAATTTAGAAGGAATATTTAAATATTTTCAGAAAAAAAACAACTCCCCAAAAAAACTATGCGAAAAAGCTGCATCAAAAACACTCCCAAAGCCCCTGCCGCATGAAAAAAATCCCCGTGCGCTCGCCACTTACTCGCCCAACGAACGCGCTGCGCCATGAAAGAAGCCAAAGTTTTCGCGCCGAAAGTCCCGACATTCGCACTTTCGGAAAAACAAAATTCAACCCTGCCGATTTGAGCAATTTTTTTCAATAAAAATTCGTCGTCGCCTGAGGGAATATGCGCATTACCTTCATATCCGCCTACTTTCAAAAATGTACTTTTTTTGAAAAGCATACTTGCTGCGTTGCCGTAAAGCGGTTTTCCGATTGCCGCAAAAATTGCCCCTGCTGCGACAAGGGCGGCAAATTCGATGTGCTGCAAGTTCGAAACAAGATTATTTTCAGGCACAATAAAAACACGAGAAAACAGCATTTCCGGTTTTTTTTCTTCAAAATATTCAATCATTTCGGACATCCACGTCGGGCACGGAACACAATCGGCATCAGTGCACATAATCAATTCCGTCTGACTTTCCGCAACGGCTCGACTGACGGCAGCTTTTTTTCCCTGAGCATCGGGCGCAGCCTCTATGATGCGATACCGGAGGGCGGAGTTTTTCAGCTCATTTTCAATCCTTTCCGAAGTGCCGTCGTCAGAATGGTCATCAATAAAAATGATTTCAAAATTTTCTTTCGGATAATCTTGACATTGTACAGCCGAAAGCAAGGGAGAAATCCTCTCTCTTTCATTACGAAATGCAACGATTAAGGTGAATGTATTTTTTTTCTCAAAATAGTCTTTTTTCCGAAAATTTGAAAAATTTTTTCTCCGCAATTTTTGGTACATCAAGAATAGGAAGAGATAAAAAAACAAGAAAAAAAGCGAAAAAACGGCAAAAAAGTACAGCATAAAATTTTGGATTATTGCGTAAATGTAAAATAAAATATTGTTATTTTGACAAAATACGAATTTAATATTTAGTGTTTTTTGTTAAAATAAAAATAATTTTCATAATGAATTTTATAGATTTTGTTAAAAAATCAAATTGCAAGTTGCAAAAAATTTTATGATGCACGACGAGTTTACAAAAAGTTTTTAATTATTTAACATGGGTAAAATATTTGCTTTGGATTGGTTTTTGTGGTGTTTTGTAACAATAATGTTGGAAAATTAAGAATTTTGTAAATAAATGACAACTTTTTACAAAATTCACCGTTTAACAACACACATGCGGGGCACGGGGGGTTTTTGAAAATCAAAATCACCGATTTTTTTTAATTAAATTTGCAAAAATTTTTTCAACTACACAAAACAATGAAACATTTCAGATTTTTACTTTTATTAACGTTCGCACTGTTTGCAAAATCTGTCTTTGCCCAAACCTATACAAAGTTTTGGTTTGCCGCTCCCGAAATTACATCGGGACACGGAGATTCTCCGATTTACGTCCGAATAGCAACCTTTTCAGACCCGGCAATCGTAACCATCAGTATCCCGGCAAATCCCGGTTTTACGCCCATCGTATTAGCTGTTCCGGCTAATACCGCAGTTTCACAAGACTTAACCGCCTCCAAGGGCTTGCTTGAAGCTGACCACAACGCCATCTCGCAAAAAGGGCTTTTGATTGAGTCCACAAAGACCATCACAGCCTATTATGAGGTTGCACGCTCCAATAATACGGATATTTTTGCTTTAAAAGGCAGAAACGCGCTCGGAAGCAAATTTT
>JBPOJO010000031.1:0-15389 GCA_052033485.1 Bacteroidota bacterium
GCCGGTTTGCCCAAGAATGTAGCGCGAGCTTTAGCTTGCGACCTTACAGTCGCTTGTTGCAGGATACCATCCTCCAATCCGCAAGCTAAAGCTCGCGGTACACAGGCTCAACAGTTACCAATCTACATTATTTTGCCGGTTTGCGCATGAATGTAGCGCGAGCTTTCGCTTGCGACCTTACATTCGCTTGTTCAGGATACCTTCCTCCAAATCCGCAAACTAAAGCTCGCGGTACACTCCTGCTAAATATTTTCTAATTTTGTACAAATTCTTATTCAGTTAGCTAAATTTTTTTTTATGATAAGTGTAAATAAGGCGGAAAAAATAATTTTTGACCGCATTTTTAATATGAAAAATCAATTTTCCCAATTGCCTTTGTTGCAGTCTTGCGGTGCGCAAGTCGGGGAAAATATCCTTGCAGACCGCGATTTTCCGCCTTTTCACCGCGTAATGATGGACGGAATCGCTCTACGAAAGGAAGAGGCAGATTGCGGAAAATTGAAAATTGTCAATCGGACAAACGCAGGGGACGAAAAAGCGCATTTGTCCGAAAAAAACACCTGTATTGAAGTCGCAACCGGTGCTTCTTTGCCCGAGGGCGCAAATTTTGTATTGCAAAAAGAATTGTATTGCCTCGAAAAAGATTCCTCGGGTAATATTTTTGCCGTTTTTGATGCCAAAAAATTGCCGAAAAATGACAGCATTCACCCGCAAGGGAGCGATGCAAAAGCCGGCGATATTTTGATTAAACAAAACACTTTTTTGACTCCTGCTCATATTGCCGTTTTATCCACTGTCGGAAAAATGACAGTAAATGTTAAAAAATTGCCGCCCGTCAGAATTATTTCCACCGGCGACGAGCTTGCAGAAAACGGAAAAATACCTCTTCCGCATCAAATTCGCCCGTCTAATGCCTATACGATATTTGCCGCACTTCAAAAATTTTTCCCCTCTGCCGACCTCAAAATTTATTTTGCCGGAGATACTATTCAAGCCGTTGAGGAGCCGATTTTATCCGCACCCGAAGGGACAATTTTTATCAGCACGGGCGCAGTTTCGGTCGGTGAAAAAGACCTTATCCCCGGAATTTTAGAAAAAAACGGCTTTGAAACCTACTTTCATAAAGTCAAACATCGCCCCGGCAAACCTTTTTTATTTGCGGGGAAAAATTCAAGCTTATTTTTCGGCTTGCCCGGCAATCCTCTTTCGACCTTTATCAGTTTGTATCGCTACATTATTCCTGCTTTTCATCTTTTTTTAGGAAAAAAAACTGCACCGTTTCCGATTGCCTTGGCAGATAATTACCCCTATTCCTCTGACATGACTTATTTTTTGCCTGTGAAAATAGTTGATAATCAGGCGATTCCAATTCCGCCGAACGGTTCGGGAGATTTGATTTCTGTTACTGAGGCTGAAGGGTTTGTTGAATTGCCGGGCGGGGAAGGCAGTTTTGAAAAAGGCACTGTTTTGAAGTTTTTTTATTTTTAGTATAGCTGTAAAGTCCGACTGTAATTTTTTTAGTCGGACTTTTTCTGTTTTTTATTACGGAAATATGTAAAATTAGTAATTGTTCAGCCGGTGTGTACTGCGAGCTTTAGCTTGCGGATTTAAGAAATTGTATCGCGAGCTTTAGCTTGCGGATTTGGAGGAAGGTAGCTTACAACAAGCGAATGTAAGGTTGCCGGCTAAAACTCGCGCTACATTCATGGGCAAACCGGCTAAACAATTACGAAAATTAAATACATGTATAGACAAATAATTAACTTTCGGGAAACGGAATCGCAGAAAATAATGTGCAAAAATTCCGATGCGTTTGCACGATTTTGGTAAATCATACTACAAAAAAGTACGAAATTATGAATCAAAGGGAATAATTTTGTGATTGGGGGCTGAAATGATTGTTTTTTGTCAAAAATATTACTTACTTTTGCAAAATATTTTTTGTTCCTATGCAACTAAATTCCGCTGATGCGGGTCATCTAAACACAGGTAGTAAATGAATACACTCATCATGAAATCCGCCGATGTACAATCCGAAAACAGCCTCATACAAGCCTGTATGGACGGTGACAGACGGGCGCAAAAAGCTTTTTATGAGCGATTTGCGCGTTCAATGTACGTTGTTGCGATGAGATACTCTAAAACTACACACGAAGCAGACGATATTTTGCAAGACGCATTTGTGAAAATTTTTGCTAATTTAACTTCATTTAAAGGCGATTGCCCGATTGAATATTGGGTAAAACGCATAGTAGTCAATACCGCCTTGAAGTACAATCGCAGAAAATTGGACAAAGCACCGACAGAAGATGTCAAAGAATTTCATCAAGTAACGGAAGATGAGCCGGATATGGCAAACATCGGTTTTGAGCAGCTTTTGAGTTACATTCGCTCACTTGCTCCGCGTTATCAGATGATTTTCAATATGTATGCGATTGAGGGATATAAACATCGCGAAATCGCAGAACTTTTAGGCATCACGGAAGGAACTTCAAAATCTCAGTATGCACGTGCAAAAGCATTGTTACAAGAAATGATTTTAAACGAAGGACGCTATGAACAAATTAGGGGATAGCTTCGAGGACAATTTCAAGAAGGTATTTAACGATGCCGAATGGAGTCCGCCGAACGACTTGTGGAATAGCATCGAGCATAAACTCGATTTGAACAACCGTATAAGCATCGAAGAAACTTTTCGGACGAGCTTTTTAACGGCTGAAATCACACCGCCGGAGGACATTTGGCGGCGTATTGAGAACGATTTGCGCAATCGCAAAATCCGTATGTGGACGTTTCGTTCGCTCGGCGTTGCGGCTGTGTTGCTCTTGTCTTTCGGTGCAGGAAAATATTTTGTTCCTTCGGAAGTTTTAACGGCGAAATCCCCCGCTAACGAAACGACCTCTTCTGCCGATATTACGCCCGCACATATAGAGGCTAAAGCTGTTGCACACGAGCCTGTTCTTTCGGCTGAAACAATTCGGGAAAATGCGGAAAATAATCCCCTTAAAACCGTTAGCGAGCAGTCTTCTGATGAAAAAATAGCTAAAAATGCGCTTTCTTCTTCAAAACAAACAAATGCCGATAAGATAAAAAAAGATGCGGCGAAAAATCTTGAAGAAGGATTAGGCAGAGCAAAATCTGCGGAAAATGTAAATCAAAAATTGACCGATAAAGTATCGCCGAAAGTCATTGAAGCTGAAAAAAGCCACAAAACGGCTGAAAACGGCAAAAAAATCGGAAATGAGGAGAAGAAAAACCTTCCCGTAGACGAAAAATCAGTGATAGCAACTGTGGAAACGCCGGAAAAAAAGGACTTGCTTGTTGTCAGTCCCGTACTTTTAGAAGTCGAAACAAAATTACCTTTACTTGTCGAAAAAACTTCGCTTGAGCTTGTTTCGGCGCAAGGACTTGCGGCTGAAAACACTATTCAAACCAAAAAAATCGGCTATTTTGCGGGAATCAGCGGCATGACCGGTACTTTTCGCCCTAATTATGCTTTTGCAGGAAATACTCAAAATCAATTAATGGCGGGTGCAGATTCGGTTGTTTTGTATCAGGAATTACAGAAAAATCCGATAAAAGGCATGATTTCAGGCGCGGGCTTGGAGTTCGGCATTCATTTTAACGAGAAAATATTTATTGTTTCGGGTATTGAATATTGGCAGGCAAATGCGTCATTTTCGCACACGCCCTATAAAGCCGTAAAAATCATTGACCCTGATTTTCAGGAAGATACCGTAATGACTGCTTTTAAAAACACGGTAAAACTCAAAAATACTTATTTTGCCGTCCCCTTGCGCACTGAAGCACATTTGGGCAAAGGAAAGTTAAAATTTTTATTGAGCGGCGGTGGTGTTTTAACATTTAATCGCACAACTCGTTTGCTCAGCCAAAACAATGAATTTTCCTATGATTTCGGTCGTGAAAATCCGTTCGGAGCTTTATTAAGCCTCGGAGTCGGACTTCGTTATGACATACAAAAAAATTTATTTGTCGCGCTTTCGGGTGATTACCGCTCGGCTTTGAACAATTTTTCGACACAAGAAAACGTAAAATTGCTTCCCGAAAATGCCCTTTTGATGGTAAAAATGAGGTATATTTGGTAAGGCAAATTTGCACTGTGCAGATGCGATTTCCTGAGGGTGCAAGATGCAAAAGTTATGAAAAATTAAAATAACCGCTCTGTTCGGCAGGGCGGTTTTTTTTTTATACAACTGTCGTCATTTTGCCTAATGAAAGGTTGAGTTCGGACATAATTTCCATTATTTTGATACCGACTTTTGCTTTGCAGTCCCATGAGTTTTCCTGATTTTTGATGTAAAAAATAAACTCAATTTTGTATCCTAATTCACAAAATTCGTGTAAGCTAAGCTTGCAATCATCTTCAAGTTCGTCCGAAAGTAAAACCATTTTTTTTATTTTTTGGATAAATAATTGCAAATCTTCACTTTTGGTGCCGTGTTTGAGCGTAATATGAAAAACGGCTTTTTTAGCCCTTGCAAGGGTAATGTTGACAACTTCCTTGTCCGTAAAAATTTTATTGGGAATAGAAGCGATGGTTTCGTCGACATAAATTTTAATGACAGTGTTAATTAAACCGATGTCAAGGACTGTTCCGTCGTATTTATCCACAAGGATTCGGTCGGTAATTTTAAAAGGTTGTGTAACCAAAATAGTTAAACCGCCGATAATATTCATCACCGTATTCCTTGCCGCAATCGCCAAAGCTAAGCCGCCGATGCCCAAACCTGCCAAAAACGCGCCAACATCATAACCCGCATTATTCAAGCCTATAACAAAAGCAATCACCCAAACCATGATTCTAAAACCGCGTCTGACAATCGGTAAAATGGCATCATCGAGATTATTTTCGCTTTTTTCGACAATCGGCACGACGTATTCCTGAATAAGTCCGTCAATTACGCGAATCACTAACCAAGCCAAAGCAAGCGTTATCATAAAATCCATTCCGCGCTCAATGTAGGAATCTATTTTTTCGGTGAACCTTAATTTTGTCAAACCATACTCAATTCCCCAAAGCGTGAGGGCGAGGACTACCGGCTCTTCCGCTTGGTCAATGACAATATCATCAAACTTGGTTTCGGTTTTTTTTGTTAATTTTTTTAAAATTGCACCCGAAAACCAATATAAAATTTTCCCCGCCGTAACGGAAAAAAGAACGATTGAGAATGCGGTAACCCATTCCAAAAATGTGTTACCGAAGTAAACTTTTTCAAAAAAATTATTCATAGCGCAGGTTAATTTTAATAGTTATTTTAATGCTTTGAATATACAAAAAAATATATTTCCGACGGTGTGTTTAATTTACATTTTTTTCAAAAATTCTATCAAAACCGCTAAATCTGCGGTTAATGCAATTTTTATAAGTACGTGTACCGAAAACCGAAGCCATAAATAGTCAAAGTTTTTGATGTTTAAAATGTAAATTATGGTATAATTTTAACATTTTGTTTGATTTGAAGATATTCCGACTTTCATAAACTCATTTCTCTCTGCAACCGCATATTTACTTTGCAAAAAAAACATCAAGCAATTACAATTTTTGTTTTAGTCTTACTTTGAAAAATTGCCAACTCTTCTTAAATTGCTGCATTTTGAGAATGTTCTGTAATTTTTTAGCTAAAATTCGCCTGCACGATTTTGGAAAATCGTGCTGAAAAAAGTACGAAATTATGAGTCGAAAGGGCTTAATCTAAAAGCTTTAGGCGACTGAAAACAACTATTTTTTTAACCAATAAAAAAAAATGAATATACAAACTGTTTATACCGATAAAAAATTTAAACAAATTTTCGAAATATCGGAGATGCCGAAAAATCGCCGAATTTTTTTGCTGACCGATGAAAATGTTTATCGTTTTTGGGGAAATTTATTTTCCGAATTCGAAACTATTATTGTTCACTCGGGCGAAAAAAGCAAATCTTTGCACTCGGTAGAAAAATTAATTAATGAACTTATCGAGCGCGGTGCCGACCGTTCTTCGTTTTTGCTTGCGGTAGGCGGCGGCGTTTTGTGCGACCTGACAGGCTTTACGGCATCGGTTTTCATGCGCGGAATCCCTTTTGCTTTTGTGCCGACTACTTTACTTGCACAAACCGATGCCGCTCTCGGCGGCAAAAACGGGGTCAATACCGAAAATTTTAAAAATATGATAGGCGTTTTCAATTTTCCGGAATTTGTTCTCTCCGATATAGATTTTTTAAAAACCTTATCAGATGCTGATTTTAGGGACGGTTTGGCAGAAAATATCAAACACGCATGTATCAAAGACGAACTATTTTTTAACTTTTTGGAAGAAAATGCAGAAAAAATTCTTCGACGTGAAGAAGCGATTTTGCTAAAGTTGACTGCCGTCTCTGTTCAAATTAAAAGCAGCATCGTTGCGGCTGACCCTTATGAAAAAGGTGAGCGAAAATTGCTCAATTTCGGGCATACTGTCGGGCATGCAATCGAGAAAAAATGCGAAATTTCGCACGGAAAAGCGGTTAGTATCGGTATGAATATTATCAATGAAGCGGCTGTGCGACACAATTTTTTGGCAAAAAATGATGCGGAAAAGGTCAAAAATTTGCTTTTACGTTTGGGTTTGCCCGTGCAGTTTGAGGAGGATTTGACAACTCTTTTGCCTTTTGTAAAAAATGACAAAAAAAAGTCAGGCGATATCATTTCTTTTATTTTTTTAAAAAAAATCGGAGAAGCTTTTGTACATGATGCAAAACTTTCGGAAATTTTTTGATTTTTAAAATTTTAAAGAGGGTATGTTTATAAAAAAAATCTGTTTTTGAGCAGGGTTGTGAGCAACTTGCTCACAAACTTTGTTTTTTAAGATGCCGGCGATACGCTTTTTGTTTACCGCGATTCTATCACCGGAAGGGGAATAAACAATGCCCAAGTTCTAAATACAGTACAAAAGAAGGCTAAAATGAAGTTTTGTGCTTTTCTTTGCAAAACAGATTTTAGACTTCTTTTGTTAAAATATTACATTGTTCTATCCTGCTGCACAAACGCCGCTGCTCCAATTTCCGCCTAATGCGTTGTAAGCTCCCGTTGCGATGTCAACTTTGTACATGGTGCTCCCCTCTACGATAAAAAGGAAGTTGCCGGCAGAAGTCATTAATTTAATTTCGCCCCAACTTCCGCCCATTGCGGTATAGCCGCCCGAATTCGGGTCGACGCGGTAAAGCGTTGTGCCTGAAATGATAAACAATTGATTATTTCTGAAAGCCATGCCTTTAACATCAGACCAACCGCCGGATAGTTGCGTGTAAGCACCTGAGTTGCCATTGACTTTGTATAAAGTTGTGCCGTCAATCGCGAAAAAATCAAGATTTTCGGCTTGACTTCCCTGCGTACGCACACCCGAATCGTTCGCCGTTTTGATGTCCTCGTCGCCGACATAATCAAAACTATTGTAGTCCCGATATTTAACTTTGTAAAGTTTTCCGAATTTTTCCCTGATAAAAGCGGGGAAATAACTGCCGTTGTACTCAAGTTCAACGGCTTCGCCGACTTGCGCTTTGTCGTTGCTTGCCGTGCCGAGAAAAGTAACCGATTCCGCACTGACAGTGCCTTCTTCTTCCGTAGTTCGACTTCTGAACCTGTAAAAAGTGCCGTCATCTGTGCCGATAATGCCGAAAATATAGCCGACAAGAGTATTGCCGTTTAAAACTGCCTGCACTTTTGTTCCGACTTCAAAGTTTTCCATTGTTAATTTTTGTTTAGGGGATTGAGAAATAGCATGTCGGCAATTTACAAGATTTTTTGAAACAAAAAAAATATTACCCAAAAATCTAAAATAAATTGTAACGAAGCCTTTAGGCTGCGAAAACGACGGTTTTTGTGTTCTTTTTCACCCAAAAACACCCAAAAGGACGTTTAACATTCCCTTTTAGGCATTCCCAAAAATCAAAATGGAAACGAAAAATGCCCTTCTTCGTTGTTTTACTCTTTACAAACGACTGATAATCAATGCTTTTTTGAAAAATCTTAACATTATTTTACAATTATCGCGTCTGAAAACTCCGACAAAACGGCGATACGATTTTTTGAGCAGACAGAGAAATGAATTTCCGCAAGCACGTTTTTTTTCTCAAAAATGAAATAATTATTTTTTGAAAAGACAATTTCTTCTTCAATTTTGCCGCCGACATAAATTTTTTTTACTCGCAAATAATAACGCAGATTTCCGCATTTATGCGGCGGAACAGCCCAACTGAGGGCAATTTTACTGCCTTTTTGGGTAAAACTCGGCTGAAAAGGGACAGGAGGAGCGGGAAACTCTAACCATTCCATTAAGGGCGGGAGAGCTTTGTTTTTCTCTTTTTCTGCAATAAAATGACGAAAATTGAGCTTATTATTCTGCCAATTTCGCCAACGAAAACATGCATAGCCTTTAATATTTTTATATTTTTTAAGAATATCATACTGCCTTTTTATTTCCGTCGAATCAAGCCAAGTTTTGTCTTCCTGCACTTCATTTATCCTGTATATTCCTATACCCGAATATACATGTCTTTCGTTTTTCAATCCACTCCACCAAGCCAAAACTGTTTCAAAAGGCGCGTCTGCCCATTTTGTCGAAAAGTAAATTTGCGGACAAACATAATCAACTATTTTCTTTTCGAGCCAAAGTTTAGCATCGGCATATACATGCGAATACGCGCTTAGGCGACTTTTTGTAGGAGAACCCTCCTCGCATTCGGTCGAATTTTGCCAAATACCGAAAGGGCTGATGCCGAATTTGACATACGGTTTAGCTTTTTTGATTTCCGAATGAACACGCCGGACAAAATCCGTAACATTTTGTCGCCGCCAAGCCGCCTTGTCCTTAAAAAAACCTCCGAAAACTTGAAAAACAACCTCATCGGGAACATCTTCTTGCTCATCACGATACGGGTAAAAATAATCGTCGAGGTGAACCCCGTCAATATCATAGCGCATAAGCACTTCTGCGATATTTTTAGCCGCAAAATTACGGCTGTCAGGGTGTCCCGGGTCGAGCCAAAATTGCTCTTTGTATTCAAAATAATGACCGAGCGGAAATTTTTGATTGCAAATATTGTCGCGCCAAGTGAATTTTCCGAGTCGGAAAGGATTAAACCAAGCGTGCACTTCCAAGTCGCGTTCATGCGCTGCATCAATAAAAAAGCTCACAGGGTCAAAAAAATTGTCGGGTGCAAGCCCGGTTTGCCCCGTTAAGACCGATGACCAAGGTGAAAATTCGCTTGGATATAAGGCATCGCCCATCGGTTTTACTTGAAAAAAAACGGTGTTAAAACCCGCATCGGCAATGCTGTCGCAAAGATTTTTTAACCACACTTTTTGCGTCCTGACATCATAGTTTTGCATCGGAAAATCCAAGCCAAACGCAGTTGTAAGCCAAATTCCGCGAAATTCGCGATGCGGGAATTGTGCTAATGTTTTTTTGGATAAAAAAAACATTAAAATAAAGACAAGGGAAAAAAACGGCAAACGCATGAACAAAAATTAGGGTTTTATCATCAGAATATCGCGCACAATCGGACGCAATCCGCTGAGGAAAAACTCTATTGCAATAACCATGACAATTAAACCCATGAGGCGCATCAAAATTTTATTTCCCGTTTCTCCCAAAAGTTTTGAAATTTTATTTGAGCCTACTAAAACAATGAATGTCAGCAAGTTAACAAGCAACATCGCAAGTATCAGCATTGCTTTTTTTCCTATGGTATTCGCATCATCCATCATAATGATAGAGTTCGTGATAGCCCCCGGACCGCAAATCATCGGAATTGCAAGCGGCGTTATTGAAATGTCCGTAACATATTCTTTGGCTGATTCATCGTCAGTTTTCAGGCGAGAAAGGCGCGCATGAAGCATATCTTGTCCCATCATGAAAAAAATTACGCCTCCTACAACACGAAAACTGTCGACTGAAATGCCGAAAAATTGAAACAAAAGTTGACCGGAGAGTGCGAAAGCAAGCATTGTTAAAAAAGATGTTAAAATTGCTTTTCGCGCCGTGCGCATTTTACTTGCCTCGTCTAAAGTCGAGGTCATGGTCATGTAAACCGGCATAACCCCGATTGGGTTAATCAATGTAACGTAAGAAGTAAGGCTGAGCAGCCCGAATTTAATGAGTTCTTCCATTTTTTTTTTTGCAAAATTACTAAAAAGTTTTATTGCTGCGGTTTGAAGGCTGTGAATTTTTTTTGAAATCTTTGGTAAATAAGCGAAAGGAAGAAAAAAGTTTGGATTTTTTGACGCAAAAATGGCTTGAACTATCACATAAAAAAAACAACTACGAACGTTCCCGCCGTCGCTTGTGTCCTCTCAAGCGACAAAAAAACCTACCACATCACGATGTCGTTTGTGTGGACACAAACAAGGGCGAAGGTCGTTTGTGAAGACACGAATAGGGCGAGCAACAAGGGCAAAGTCGTATTCATTTCGTTTACTTTTTTATCATTTTTTTTGCAATTTGTTGCGCACTGCATTTTGAAATGTCATTTTTTTTCACAAATTTTACCACGATTGTAAAAATTTTCGGGCTTTATCAAGAATACAATGAAATTTTTCACGGCACTTTGCGCAATTTTTTTTCTTTTTTCTTGCGCTCGCGAAACAAAAAATGAAACCGTAGAAGCGACAAAAGCAACGACATACAAGTTGCAATCGGCTTCTTTTGCCAATAAAAATGTTAAAATCGGGGAGGAAACACAAAAAAAGAAATTTTCCGTAGCCTTTTATAATGTAGAAAATTTGTACGACACAAATGACGATGCCGACACTGACGACAATGATTTTTTGCCGGACGGAAAACAAAAATGGACGAATGAAAGGTACAAGAAAAAAACGGAAAAATTAGCGTCAGTCATTGCGAAACTCGGAGATTCCGACGGACCCGAAATTTTGGGACTGTGTGAAATTGAAAATCTTCGTGTTTTGGAAGATTTGGCGGCACAAAAAGACCTCCAAAAACACGAATATCAAATCCTGCATTTCGATTCGCCGGATAAAAGAGGAAGTGATGTGGCTTTACTTTTCAAAAAAGATTTTTTAACAGACGTTAAAAAAGAAAAATTTCCCGTCCTTACTGCTAATAAAAAGCCGACAAGAGATGTTTTGTTTGTAAGCGGAAAAATAGGAAAAAATGAGGTTTTTTTGATTGTCAATCATTTTCCTTCGAGGCGCGAAGGCGAAAGTGAGAGCGAACCTAACCGATTGGAAGCCGGAAAAGTTACAAGAAACGTAATTGACAAAATTTTTGCACAAAATCCCAACGCAAACATTTTTGTAATGGGCGATTACAACGACGAACCGGGTAACAAAAGCATTACCGAGGCGATTCGTGCGAACGGAAAACCCGATTTTGAAAAAAATGAACTCAAAAATGTGTTTTTTGACATTGCAAAATCAGGACGCGGGAGCTACAATTTTAAAGGCGAGTGGAATATGTTAGACCAAATGATGATTTCAAAATCCCTTGTACAGAATGCTGAGGGTATAAAATTTGTTAAAGCCGATATTTTTTCGCCCGAATTTATCAAAGAAAAAAACGAAAAATACAAAGGAAACCCTTTCCGCACGTTCGCAGGACCGAACTATTTGGGCGGTTACAGCGACCATTTTCCTATTTATGCCGTTTTTGAGTAAAATTTGTTCAAAAACAGCTTTTTATTTGTCGAAATCTGTCAAATTTTTTTTCAAAAAAACAAATTGTATAGATTTGTGTTTTATCGTTCAAACCTAAAAGACTTCAAAAATTTCGCCCCGTCTGCCTAAAAAACTGCCTTGTGAAATGATTTTAGGTTAAAATTTAAAAAATTATCACTCGCTTTCAAACCATGAAATTAAAAATCGGCTTTTTACTTGCGGTATTTTTTTTCGTTGCCGGCATTTCCTTTGCGCAACGTGTAACGCTCAGCGGCTACATAAAAGACAAAAAATCGGGCGAAGCCCTCATCGGAGTCAGTCTTTTTGTCAAAGAAATCAGTTCAGGAACGGTTACGAATGAATACGGTTTTTATTCGCTTTCGCTACCGAAAGGAAATTACAATTTACGGTTTCTTACGTCGGCTATACGAACATTTCAGAAATGATTGATTTACAAAGCAATACGACAAGAGATTGGGAAGTTGAGGAAGATTCCAAACAGTTAGAAGAGGTTGTTATCAGAGGTGAGGTCGAAAATGAAAACGTGAAAACGATAGAAATGAGCACAAATAAGTTAGAAATTAAAACTATCTTAAAAATGCCTCCATTGCTCGGAGAAGTCGACATTATTCGCAGTGTGCAACTCCTGCCCGGTGTGAGCACAGTCGGCGAAGGCGCGTCCGGTTTTAACGTTCGCGGCGGAAATATTGACCAAAATTTAATTTTGCTCGACGAAGCTCCCGTGTATAATTCTTCACATTTATTTGGCTTTTTTTCAGTTTTTAACCCTGACGCGGTTAAAGATTTAAAATTAATAAAAGGCGGTATTCCGGCGCAATACGGCGGTCGTTTGTCTTCAATTCTTGACGTGCGCATGAAGGAAGGCAACGCAAAAAAATTCTCCGGACAAGGCGGTATTGGATTTATTTTCAGCCGTTTAACACTCGAAGCTCCTTTGATTAAAGACAAAGCATCTTTCATTATTGCCGCGCGTCGCTCGTATATAGACGTACTTGCGAAGCCGTTTTTGTCGGGCGATTTTAAAGATGCAAAATTTTATTTTTATGATTTGACGGCAAAAGCAAATTATAAAATTAACAATCGCAACACTGTTTTTCTCTCCGGTTATTTCGGCAGAGATGTTTTCGGCGCGGGTTTTAAATTTAATTGGGGCAATAAAACAGCCTCTTTGCGTTGGAATCACCTGTTCAGCGATAAGGTTTTTATGAATTTAACAGCTTTTTACAGTAATTATGATTACCAACTCGGTTTCGGCGATTCACAAAATCAATCTTTTGATTGGACTTCTAAAATCATTAATTACAGTGTCAAGCCGGAAGTTACTTTTTACCCGAATCCGAACAACACTTTGCGCTTCGGCGGGCAGGGTATTCTTTATGATTTTCAACCCGGAAAGGCGATTGTCGGCAGCGAAAACGGCACGGTGAACATCAGTTTGGACGATAAATTTGCTTTTGAAGGCGGTATTTATGCTGATAACGAGCAAAAAATCGGCGAAAAGTTGACCGTTCAATATGGTTTGCGCTTTTCCTATTTCAACTACATGGGCAAGGGCAAAGCATTCAGTTTTTCGGATACAACGCCGGGGTTTCGCCGTCCGGTTGCTTCCGAAAAATATTATGAACAATGGGAAAGCATCAAAACCTATCACAACTTGGAGCCGCGCTTTTCACTCAACTATTCTTTGAATGAAACTACCTCATTAAAAGCAAGTTACAACAGAATTTCTCAATATATTCACCTGATTTCGAATACTGCTGCTTCTACGCCTTTGGACGTTTGGACACCGAGTACGAATAACATTAAGCCGCAAATTGCCGACCAAGCGGCGTTGGGCTATTTCCGAAATTTCAGCGATAATATGTTTGAAACTTCGGTGGAGATTTATTACAAATCTTTGCAAAATCAGCTTGATTACATCAATAATGCAGATTTATTGCTCAATCAATATCTTGAAGGCGATTTATTGCAGGGGGACGGAAGAGCTTACGGAGCAGAATTTTATATTAAAAAAGCTAAAGGAAAATTCACCGGTTGGATTAGCTACACGCTTGCACGAACGGAAAGGCGCGTAAAGGGCATCAATAACGACGATTGGTTTGCAAGCCGCTTTGATAAACCGCACGTTTTGAATGTTGTGGCAAGTTATGAATTGAATGCGCGTTGGAGTTTTTCGGCAAATTTCCTGTTTAATTCGGGAACGCCTGCGACTTTTGCAACGAATCGGATACAAATTCAATCGTGGATAGTGCCGCATAATCCCGCCGAATCGCGCAGCAACTACCGCATTCCGCCTTATCACCGTTTGGATATTTCGGCAACTTTGGAAGGAAAGAAAAAACCGGGACGGCGTTGGGAAGGCAATTGGGTGTTTTCGGTTTACAACGTCTATAATCGCCGCAACCCTTTCGGAATTTATTTTCAACAAAAAACCGAAGGCAATGAATCACAGGCGCAAGCAGTGCAATTCTCGGTTATCGGCTCATTTGTGCCCTCTGTTGCCTATAATTTTAAATTTTAATTTTTTGCCGATAAGATTTTGAAAATCTTATCGGCAAATTTTTTTTGATTTAAATTCAATTTTTTTTATGCCGCCCAAAACCCAAAATGACTATGAGCAACCTTATTCAACAAGAAACGGAGGAAGAATTTCCGAAACGACATTTTCAAAGATTGTTGAAACACATTAGAAAGTTAAAAAATATCCGTGAGAACAAGGAAAATTTGTTGCGAGCGGCAAGAACTTACCTTACCGGAAACGTTTCGCCTTTTATCCTTAAATTAACAGAAATTAAACTTGAAGTATTAAAATTGCTTAACAAAAGTTATCAAAACGGATTTTTTACTTTTTGGGAAAAGACTAAGTTACACGATTTAATTTTGCAGCGAGCGCAAGAATTGAGTTTTCGGCATCAAAGTTCGGAAGCAGAGGAAATTTTTAAATTGTATCAAAAAAATGCACCTGACCAAGGAATAAAAGATTTGGCACAATTTTCCGAAACGCTTTTTAAATCATTTTGGGGAGAAATTTTAGATTCATATTCTCATCAAACTGCTGAAAATAAGCAAGATACAAAAAATATTGAGCCTCCGAAGCAAGAGGAAATAATGCATTCGGGAGAGGACACGGAGCATAAAATTTCGCAAACACTCAAAAATCTTTATATGCGCTTAGCTAAAAAATTGCACCCTGATTTAGAAGCTGATGAAGCAAAAAAGGGCGAAAAGAACGAGTTAATGCAAAAAATAACGGAAGCGTACAAAAAAAATGACATCATTACACTTTTGGACATTGCCGCTGAACATAATTGTCATGATGCGGAAGATTTTGAGGAAAAAGACCTCGAATATTTTATCATTCTTTTGAAAAAACAAGTTAAAAACTTAGAACGAGAAATCGCTGTATTTGACAATGAGGAAGATGAGACAATTTATTTTGCATTCTGTTCGGGCGGAAAAGTGAATTTTTCGGCAATTGATGCACAAAAAGATTTGATTTTGGCAGAATGCGGCAGGGTTAAAGAAGATTTGGAAAAATTTTCATCGGAACATTCACTTCGTACATTTTTAAGGCGAATTGAGTTTTAAGAAGTGTTTGTTTGCTGTTTTTTAACAAATAAATGTCAAACTATTTAGCCGGAGTTTACCGCGAGCTTTAGCTTGCGTGTACCGCGAGCTTTAGCTTGCGGATTTATGTAAAAAGCAATAATCTAAG
>JBPOJO010000355.1:0-1646 GCA_052033485.1 Bacteroidota bacterium
TAATTTTTTGCACGAAATTTTAATCTAAATAAATTTCACAAAAACTTACTAAACAAGCATTTGCAAGAAAAGAAATGTGCCGCGTGCTGTCATCTCGCGACGAAAATAAAACAGAAACCGAAGGCAACATCTCGGCTTTTCTTTTGCAAAAGTGATTTCAGCCGCGCAATTTATTGACTATATTTTTACCAAGCAAAATTTTTAACAATAAAAATACGTCCGAAAATCTAAACTTTCCTAAAGCAATTATTTTAAAAATAAAACGCAGTGCCAAATTTCGCTCGCCGTCAAGATACGAATGCACTGCACAAAAGCGCGAACTGCCCGCACGCATTTCTTTTGCGTCATCTTCCGACAAATTCAAATTTGACAGCAAATACTCGGTTGCAGACAAGCGCGCCTTAATAACTTTGCGATTTTGTGCCATCGAACGCCCCTCATGTTCAATAACGGTGATGGTAGTTTGGTCAATGAGGTAAATTTTATCATTCAATAAATTCAAAAAATTAAAAATCCAATCTTCACAAATGTTAAATTCGGGCGGAAAATTTGCCAAAAAAGGTTTACTTCTTTTCACACAAACCAACGTACCGAAAACACTCCCCGAAAGTAAAATTTTATAGTCGTAAAATCCTTCTTTTACGTTTGTAAGGTGTGAAGGCGACTGCCGATTGCCGTAGTCAAAACAAAATTTTGTCGCAAAAAAATTGCAATCGGGATATAACAGGATTTTTTCATGTAAAACGCTCAAATGATTTTTGTGCATAAAATCATCTGAATCAAAAAAAACAATATAATCGCCGCAAGCCTGCTTCATGCCGAAATTACGCGCGACGGAACGCTCCTCATTTTTTTTGCGGTGATAACGAACTTTGGGATTTGAACCGAACTCGTCCGCAACCCGCGCAAGTGTATTATCCGTGCTGCCGTCATCAACGATAATCAATTCAAAATCAGTAAAATCCTGTGCTAAAATGCTTTGCACCGTTTTTACAAGCCTTTCGGCGCGATTATATGTCGGCAGAACTATTGAAAAAAACACTTTTTTTTTGTTTAAATATCAAAAATATTTGTAACTATTTAGCCGATTTGTCAAAAATTGTACCGCGAACTTTAGTTTGCGACCTTAAATTCGCTTGTCGACACGGCTTGTTACTTAAATGCGCAAGCTAAAGCTCGCGATACACTCCGGCTAAATAGTTACAAATATTTAACTTCAAGGTGAATCAATTTTAGCGTTTACAAATTCTGTGATTTCACCACAATTTCGGCAATATCAAGCACTTTTACATCGTGCTCTCGATTGTGAAATTTAATTCCGTCGGAGAGCATCGTCATACAAAACGGGCAATTCACCGCAACAACGGTTGCGGAAGTGAGCAAAGCATCTTCGGCGCGTTCGACATTCACATCTTTATTGCCCTTTTCGGGTTCTTTGAACATTTGTGCTCCGCCTGCTCCGCAACACAAACCTTGCGATTTGCATCTTCTCATTTCGATTAATTCGGCATCTAATTGCTTCAAAACCTCGCGCGGAGCTTCATAAACATTGTTTGCGCGTCCGAGATAGCAAGAATCATGATAGGTAATTTTTTTACCCTTAAATTCGCCGCCGCCTTGCATTTTAATACGCCCCGTGTTTATCA
>JBPOJO010000255.1:0-2814 GCA_052033485.1 Bacteroidota bacterium
ACTCCATACCTGAAGAACGTCCCAAGAAAGTCATTGCACAACGAAAACCGACAAATGCACGCGAGGAGTCTTGATATTCATAAGTTCTCGTACCCGTTTCGATATAATACGCAATATCTTTCCAAGAGCCGCCGCGAATAACTTTGCGCGGTTCTGATTCGTCCCAAAAAATCGGGTTCAAATCCCACACCAAAGGAACGGCGGCAGGGTTGTAAGCATCTTTGCACCATTCTGCCACGTTTCCTGCCATGTCATAAAGTCCGTAATCGTTCGGAAAATACGCTGCAACAGGGTTTGTGTATTGAAAACCGTCGTCATAATAGTTACCACGACCGGGTTTGAAGTTCGCAAGCGCGCAACCTTTTGCATTTCTTACATAAGGACCGCCCCAAGGATATTTCGACATATCTCTGCCGCCGCGAGATGCGTATTCCCACTCAGCTTCAGAAGGTAAGCGGAATTTAGGTTGAGGGAATTTGCCTTGTCCTTCACGAGCTTCGTTCAAAAATTTAGTTCTCCAACCGCAGAAGGCTTCGGCAGCAAAATACGTAACGCCGACAACCGGATAGTCATCATAAGCAGGGTGAGCGTAGTAGTTTTCAACCATCGGGTCGCCGTAGTGATGCGTAAAATCAGTCATCCAAACGGTCGTATCGGGGTAGAAACGCTCCATAATTTCTTCTTCAGTAAGGATTTCACCGTCTTCGGTAGAGTCGGGATTAGCCTTAAATTCTTCGATAAATTGACGATACTCGTTGTTTGTAATTTCAGTTTCGTCCAAATAAAAACCACCGATTGTAACTTGTTTGTTCATCGCAATTTTAGAATTGACGATGTCCTCGTCGGCTTGTCCCATGTGGAAAACGCCCGCGGGCACAACAATCATTCCGAAAGGAACTTCCTGTTTCCAACCTTCTCTGCCGAGTACTCCGGTTAATTGACCCTCCATTGCTTTTTTGTTACCGCAAGAGGTGATTGAGAAAGAAGAAACCACAGCTAACATCGCATAGAGCGCACTGTAAAGATAAGATTTTGTCATAGCAAATATCGCTTTAATGCTTTTCAATTTTCAGGTAAAAAACTCAAAAAGTTTTGAACGTAATGTTTTGTCGGTAAAACCGTGCTTACACTTTTCGTGCCAAGCCCTGTTTTTTTTTAATAACGCACAAAATTGCAAATATTATATTTGATGAGCAAATTTTTTTTGAAATGTTTTTACAAAAAATACAAGTTCGTCGAAAAAAAACGCCTGTTCGTCGTATCCGGCAAGTTTTGTGCTGAAAAAAAGCGAATTTCCGAAATGAAAAAAATTTTTTTTTTAGCGAAAGTGAAATTTTTTTTTGAAATTTGCCGCTGATTGATTACGGTAATAAAAATCTTTTTTTGATACAAAAAATTGAAAAAATGGAAAATTCAAATGCACTGAATGCGGCTTTGAGAGAAAAAATTGAAGCGGTTTACCGCGAGGTCGGCAAATTGGTTGTCGGACAAAAATATATGGTTAATCGTTTGATGATTGGGCTTTTTACAAACGGACACATTCTGCTCGAAGGTGTTCCGGGTTTAGCTAAAACCTTAACGGTCAATACTTTATCCAAAGCATTAAACTTGAATTTTCAACGCATTCAATTTACGCCTGACCTCTTGCCCGCCGACCTTATCGGTACGATGATTTACAATCAAAACACCGGAAATTTTGAAGTCAAAAAAGGACCTATCTTTTCAAATTTGATTTTAGCGGACGAAGTAAACCGTTCTCCGGCAAAAGTTCAATCAGCTCTATTAGAGGCTATGCAGGAAAAACAAGTAACTATCGGCGAAACAACTCACATCTTGGACAAGCCTTTTCTTGTACTTGCCACGCAAAATCCTGTTGAGCAAGAAGGCACGTATCCGCTGCCCGAAGCACAAGTTGACCGTTTCATGCTGAAAGTTTTCGTGGATTATCCGACAAAATCTGAAGAATTAGAGGTAATGCGCCGCATGACCTCACATAATTTTTCGGACAAAATCAATCCGATATTAGAAAAAAATGACATTTATGACATCATGAAAGCCATCAGTCAAGTTGAAATGAAGTCGCAATTGGAGGAATATATTGTCGAATTGATTTTTGCCACGCGCCGCCCTGCCGAATACGGTTTGCCCGAAATGGCGGATTATGTTCAGTTTGGAGCCTCACCGCGCGCTACCATCAACTTGCACAGAGCCGCAAAAGCCCTCGCTTTCCTCGACGGACGCGACTTTGTCATGCCCGAAGATATTAAAGATGTTGCTTTTGACGTTTTGAATCACAGGGTTATTTTAAACTATGAAGCCGAAGCTGACGGCGTTACACCGCGTTTGATTGTGGATAATATTTTGAAAAAAGTTCCTATAAATCGTTGATTTTTAGGAATTTATGGACAATCATACAAAGGAACAAAGGCGAAAAAATATGCAAGCGGTCAAAAGCAAAGGCAGCCGAATGGAATGTATGCTTGCCGACGCGCTGCGTGAACGCGGTTTTTCGTTTGCTCAAAATGTTGCCGAAATTACCGGCAAACCTGATTTTTACATTAAAGAAGCTAATCTTGTCATTTTTTGCGACAGTGCTTTTTTTCACGTAAAAGATTGGGAACACAAAAAGCATGAAATTAAGTCAAATCAAGGTTTTTGGCACAAAAAAATTGAGCAAAACATTCTCCGCGATACTTTTGTCAACGAAAAACTGCAAAGCGAGGGTTTGATTGTTTTGCGGTTTTGGGAAAATGACATAAAAAAAAATTTAGCTTCTTGTGTCGAAAAAATTGCGGAGATTATTGCTTTAAAAAA
>JBPOJO010000427.1:0-3060 GCA_052033485.1 Bacteroidota bacterium
ATTTTTGAGGGAAAGTGTTATAACTTTGCCTTTTTTTTAACAAATTTAATTAAAATATATTAAAAAATGAAACAAAAAACCGAATTTAAATTTAAAAATTATTGTTTATTTTTAATAGTCAGTAAGGACAAAACAATTATCAACAATCTAAATAAATGGTTTCTTTTAAACGGTTTAAATTTTTGTCCGGTATTTTTAAATATTTTAACTGTAATTTTTTGAGAGCGCAAATGCTGAATGACGAATCCGTTTATAAGAAAAAATTTTTTGCCTTGCTTTTTCAAGTTTGCAGATGTCGGTTACTGTAATGCTCCCCATTTTTCAAAAAGCACTTCGTCAGACGGCATGAGAATTTCCGTATTTTTGACAAAATTTTCCACACTCGGCAGAGCCGCCTCAAAAGCAGAGGCTAATTTTTGACGAAATTTCGTTTCAAGTTCGGGAGCTTTCAGCAGCAGCTACAGCACTTCCGTCATCTGTTTTGCATTGATTTTATGTCGACAAAAGTACGAAATTTTGTGTTTTCAGACAATAAAAATTTTATCTTGCAAAAAAAAGACTTCGGACGTGCTTACAAACGATTTTTTCTTCAAAAAAGATTGATTTTTTTCAAAAAAAAATCGTATTTTTGTCCGACAAAAAAGCAAAACCAATGCAAAAAAAAACCGTCAAACTTAAATTTGATATTGAGGACATACTTGATGCGTTCGCTTTGCAGCGGAATATTTCCTGCAAAATATTGGAGTTTTGGCTCAATTATCAAACAAAAATACATTCTGTTTATGCTGATATGCTTGAAGAAAAACGTCTGTTGTTGCTTGAAGAAGGCGATTTTTGGAATGAAGAGGAGTTAAAAATGAATTTTTTGGCAATCTTATTTCAGACGGCGGAGTTGAACGAAAAAGGAAAATTCAAACTTTTTTACGAGCGTCCGCTTTCGGCAGTCGTCAATGACTATGAATTAAGCGTCGTTTGCGATGCCATGATAGCTTCGCCGAAAGGCATCGGCAAACCGAAAAAGCCATATTTTTTCATGCAGGAGTTCAAAAAGCAAAAAAACGCGCCCGATGCAGAAGGGCAAATGTTGACTGCCATGCTTTTGGCGCAGCACGAAAACCAAAATTCGCAGCCTGTTTATGGTTGTTGGATTCAGGGCAAAAATTGGGTTTTTTCAACTTTACACGATAAAAATTATTGCATCAGTCGACAGTATGATGCCTCGCAAAAAGACGATTTGCACGCCATTTTTTGCGCTTTAAAACATTTGAAAATATTGATTTTGCAAATGATTGAAGAAGAAAACTCAGAAGCAAACCTCAAATAAAGGATTTACGGAATTTCCTGAAATAATTGCAATTTTGCGCAAATTTAAGGTGATTTTGGAAACGACTTTGTTGGATTGATTTTTACCGTAAGTTTTGCTGAATTTTCAATTTTTCACCTTAAACAGAAACAATTATGGCTTTTTCAGATTTTACTTTTCCCAAACTCAAAAAGAACTACAATCTTTCTTATGCGGAAATATTGCTTTTTGAACTCAAAAGCATTGCAGAAATAAAACCAAGTGCAAAACTCGAAGATGATTTACAAGAGGCTAAAAATATGCCCTTGTACTCTGAAAAAGCAAAGTCAGAAGCTATTATTTTTCCCGTCATCAAAGAGTTGAAGAGAAACAGCCCTCATATTACGATTTTCTCAGGCATTGCATTTCAAACGGAATGCGATAAAGCATTGAACGGCATACCTGATTTTATGATAAGTGCTAAGCCGCATCGTCCCGTGCCTGATGCACCGATTTTTTGCATGGTCGAAGCCAAAAATGGTATAATTGAGGAGGGTTTTGCACAATGTGCGGCTGAAATGTACGCTGCAAGGCTTTTTAACATGGAAAACGGCGACCCTTACGAAACGATTTACGGTGCTGTTACGAATGCCTACGATTGGATTTTTCTAAAATTGGAAGGCAATACGGTTTTTATTGACCGAGAACGATATTTTTTGAATGATTTACCTAAAATTTTGGGCATTTTGCAATTTATTGTTGACCAATATAAGCAGGATTGATGTTTTTTTGTATTTTTGCTTCTCGACGGGAGTATGTTTTGCCATTTTGCACAAATTCAAAATCATTTTGGAAACGACTTTGTTGGATTAGCTGCAAAAAATTAACAAAATGAAAACAACAATTACATTTTTTTTGACTTGCTTCTTGTTTGTCTGCGCAAATGCACAAACAAAATTTACCGAAACTGACAAGGCTTTTTTTGCGGCGCAAACCGAAGAAATGCGTGCTTTTTTGGAAAATAAAGGCATAACAGATATTAAATATTTGGATATTGCCCTTATTGAAAACAAAAAAGGCAAACCTTTCGTCGCATTACGTATGGAAA
The DNA here is from genome assembly GCA_052033485.1 of Bacteroidota bacterium. Classification (GTDB taxonomy): domain Bacteria; phylum Bacteroidota; class Bacteroidia; order Cytophagales; family Bernardetiaceae; genus JBPOJO01. The sequence goes on from JBPOJO010000427.1 coordinate 2,391, forward strand.
TGCCCGACCCCGATACTTGGCTAAATCTCCGAAACAGCTATCGGGCGCAGTTCGATATTAGTTTGGAGAAAGATGTTTTTGATAAATTGGTTTTTCTTTGTGAAATAGATGCCGCCGATGCTTTGGTTTCCGTGTATGCACAGGACAAAACAGGCAAATATGAGATGATTGCACATCTCAATCCCGATAAAAATTTTGTGTTTGAAATTGATGAAAGTAAAAATAAAGCGCTCGTTACCAAAAACATCAAACTGCCAAGTTATGCACTTTCTAAGTCGCAAAAACTTGATAATGATGCACTTTTGAAAAACATCAACAAAAAAGTTGTTGATATTCTGAAAAAGTACTATAAAGACAAAGGGGCGTGGTGGCAAGATGCGAAATTTGAAGTTGTGAGCGATTATCCCGATGATTTGCGCATCAAAGTCAGCAATATCAAAAGGGAGGTTTTTAATGAAACTTTTTATTTTGAATTGATTTTTATCACGCTGAGTTTCCAAAAAAACACGGACGGTCATCACTACTTTGTTTGCTCAGTTGATGCAAAATACGGCACGACAATTTTGTTTGCGCCGCGTAGCTCCGAATACAAACCGGTCAGCAGCAGCTCATAAAATCAACACTACATCGACGAATACGCTTTGAAAATAAGGGATTTGATTTACAGCGG
>JBPOJO010000658.1:0-5575 GCA_052033485.1 Bacteroidota bacterium
AACCTTTTCCGATTACGAACATGAAGCGCGGGCGGGCATTTTGCAGCAAATATTCGGACATTATGCGAAGTGCTTGCGGCGAATAATATCCGTAATAAAACAAATCGCAAACTTCATTAAAAGTCATAGCAAGCGGACGAAAAGAACCTCCTTCAACCGACGCGCGATATTCCGAATACGCTTTAATTGGGTTGCCTCCTTCATAAAAACGTTCATTCGTAATGATAAAATAATCGTACGCGCCGAAATTAATTTTCGGAAAAACAACTCTTTCAAATATTTTATCTTCCAACGTATCAAATTCCGATACGACGCGCAGTTTTCGGTTTTGCAGTGCAAGCCCGTCTACGGTGAAAAGCAATTTGTTTCCGCTGCGCTCGTAAGCAATTTTTCTTGCATTTTCGTATTCCGTGAGGTCAAAAATTTGGGCATTTTCAGGCGCGTTGTCAATTTCAAAATATGCCGCATCTTGGTAAGCGGTATCCAAGTTGAATTTTTTTGTTTTTGCGCCACGCATATTAAAACCCTGCGGATAGGCGATTTTAACATAATTTAAAGACATCCAAATGTCTTCTTCCGGTTTTGAATAGCAATACACTTTGCCGTCTCCCGAAGCGGGGAAAGGAATATTTCCATCTACGACAATGGTGTCGAGTTTTAAATCATAATTCCTTACAAACCATTGTTTTGTCGGCGTTGCGCCCAAGGCGGGTTCGCTTGCCGAATTGCTGATATAAAAATTGCAAGTTCTGTCCAAGTTGATAAATCCTTGCACGGAAGTATAAATTTTAGGACGAAGATTTTCCGTCGGAACATAGTCTTTAATTTCAGCTTCAACGGGAAAACTACCCCACAAAGAACGCCATAAAGTGCCTGCATGCCCCTTTCCGGGCATCATATTGCTCAACAAGGCACCCCGATTATTGCGGTCAATGATTCCGGTCGGATAAAGCGGTCCGAGTGCCAAACGCATGGGATATTGCAAATCCAACAATTCGTGATGATAGTTTTCTTTGACCATCGTGCTGTCCTTTGCCCGCGAAAATGAAGAAATACGTTTGCCGGTTGCATTCGGTTCGAGCGTGTAAGTCAAAAAATATACGCCGGAATCGGAGTACATCGAACTCACATCGGTCGGTTGGTGCTCCGGTTTTTCATAACAATCCACGTCGAGTTTTCCGCCCATTCGGAATGCGTAAAATTCGATATAATCACCGTCGTCAAAAGTCCCGTCATCAATTCCGTGTATATGAATCGGAATTTCTTTTCCCAAATGAAAAATTTGATAGCGCGTCGGACTGACCTGCGGACTGACCGGAAAGCCTTTTGCGTACACTTGACGGTAATAAATTCGGTATAAACCGTCATTGGCTATTTTGAACTTTAGATTTTTTTTGTTCGGATTAAAATCAATCCAATCAAACGGCGTTTGCGCAATCGCGGAAAAATTTAACGCCAAAAAAGTTAATAGAAGTAAATAAATTCTCATTGTTGCGTCTTTTTTAGTTTATTTTTAATTTTTTGCACATCGTCATTGCCGAAATGAACGCGGAGCGAAAAAACGTTTGAATACGGCACATCCGCTGAATTGCCGATGTTTGTAAATGCGTAATCAATGTTAAATTTTTTAATTTTTAAGCCCGCTCCAAAATTCGGTTGGTAGACATTGACTTTATTGCCGCCTATTTCAGTAATTTGCGAAAAATTGCCGATACCGCCGCGTAAAAAAGCAAGATTAGCGTATCCTACTTCAAATCCGAAGCTCGGACTGACGGATGCTAAATTACTCTTAATCAAGGTATTGCGTTTTCCGTCAAAAGTAATCTCAGCTCCGAGAGCTGCCAAAAAGTTAAATTTCTGAGCAATTTGCCAATTTCTCGCCAAACCTGCCTGCACACGCGGCAAGGTAATTTCGACGGAATTGACCGGAATTTCGTTGCCTGTTTTGGTAAAAACCTCCTCTACGGCAGCGGCATTAAAAGAGTAAGCATTAAAAGTGCCCGTAATGTCCATTGCCGTTAAGCCGATTTGCCATTTTTTTACCTTCATTTTCGCACCGAAATCCATGCCGAAACCCCATGCGGAGGAAAAAATGCCTGCGGTGCGATTAATGACTTTGAAATTTGCTCCAAAAGCAACGGGGAAATATTTTTCAATTTTTTGACCTGTTAAGCTGTCTTTGACGTGATAGCGGAGCCAAACTTTGCGCCCGTAGCTGAACAAAAAAGCATAAGAAGCTTCCGCAAAAGAGCCTACTCGGTCATAATTTATCGTTCCGTTGTTTGCATCGAGCAGGTAGCGCGTATCGGGAATATCGTCAATACCAAAGCGAATGAGCGAAAAACCGATAACGTTTGAGCTGTCTAATCGGGAACAAAACGCAGCGTAATCATAATTTGCAATGCCGGCAAAATATGAGGTGTGCATCAAAGCCGCTTGATAATCGCCTTCGGCTTCGGTCAAACCCGCCGGATTCCAATACCCTGAGGTAACATCGTCGCAAACTGCGGAAAACGTATTTGACATTCCTAAAGCGCGTGCTCCTACACCGACGGAAAGGAACTCGTTGCTGTATTTCGGAGCGGATTGTGCATGAGCAAAATAGGAAAGTAAAATGTAAAAAAGAGAAAGATAAAATATTCTCATCGGGTTTAAATAATTTTTAAAAGGCTAAATTTAGCGCAAAAACATTACACTGCAAATTTTTTGCTAAAAATTAACTTGACACGAGCTTTATGTATTTTTTTGCAAATAAATTCTGCTTTGTTTATTTTATCCAAATAAGATAGTTGTCAATAATACCACCTTCGTTGCTGCAACAAGCCCCAACGGTAAAATTGTATTTTAATCGTGCTTCTTTGTACTGATTAGTGCCCTTGAGAATAAGTACATTATACCATTTTTCACCATTTTTATCAACGACAGAATCTAAACAAAGGTATTTTCCGTCGAGTGCGATAGTTGCAAAAAAAGAAGTGTCCGATGGTGTTGAAAACAACTTTGCCTCATTTTGACGAATTTCAATTGTTTTTTTAGATTCAAATTTATCAGAAAAAACGCTTTTATGGAAGTCGTAAGGAACCATAAATCTAAACTTCTTAATTTGCAAGCCGCCGCCTGATGAATAAAAAATCAGGTTGGTAAAGATTCGCATGAACATTTCACAACAGCCGCCGCGTACTCCTAAAACATGCGTTTGTTTCTTCACCGTATCTTGACGAATGCTGACGAAATCATTAAAATCATAAACAGGAGGCATACATGCAAAAGAATCTTGTTTGTTTTTCGTCCAAATAATCAATGCTTTGCTCCATTGGTCGGTCTCATTTATATTTGAAAAATAAACTAACTCTTTTTTTCCGTCAAAGTCAAAATCGAAAAGAAACAAAGTGCTGTCCGGCGACAAATGCAACAAACCCATTTCTTCTCTTTCAAAATCAAGAATTTGCCAAAATTCAAAACCGTATCCGAGAATAGAATCTTCTTTAACCTGAACATAGATTTCAGACAGGTAATTATTTGTATCTTTACGAATGATGTAAGTTTTTACAACTTTTCTCGGTAAAATACGCTTTGCTGCCTCCGTGATTTCCTTTTCCCCGCTCTTCGGAAAACAATTTTCAACGTATAACGTAGGGATTTCAGACGACAAAAATTCATTTTTTTCTTGACAGGCAAAATTAAGAGATGAAATCAAGAAGAATGAAAACAGAATGTAATTTTTCATAAGGTAAATTTTTCGCCAATTTATAATTTTTTTTGTAAAACCTAAAATGGAATTAAAACGCCTTTTGGTAGGTAAAAATAAAACACCAATATCGGCGTTTTAGCAGCCTGAAGGCTAAATGCAACTTTACATTTCGTTTTAGATGCAGTCTGAAAAAGTCGCTGTTACAAGCAATTTTTAGGACAAGGAAAAGAAATTTACCTCATCGGAATTAATTTTTCGGGCAAAACGAAAAGTGTGGAGAAGTTGATTCATAAAAAGTTGTGATTTTGAGTATTTTTTTGTAGATTTGCCGAAAAGAAAATAAGTATGCCAAATTTGCCAAGACTTTCTACCGGACAACAGGACTTTGCGCTGATACGCAAAAAAAAACAGATTTATGTAGATAAAACCAATTTTCTGTACAATATCATCGATTCGGAAGAGCCATTTTGGTTTCTCGCCCGCCCGCGCCGATTCGGTAAATCATTATTAATCAATGTATTAAAAGAAATATTTTTAGGCAAAAAAGAACTTTTTGCGGGGCTGTATATAGAGGATAAAATTCAGTGGGAGGAGTATCCCGTGATTCATTTGGATTTCAGTAATATGGATTTTCAAGCTAAAGGTTTGGAAATTGCCATACATGACCGCCTGCTTGAAGTTGCGGAAGAATACGAAATTGAAATTACTGCCGTCCAAAACGGCAGTATGTTCAAAGAATTAATGAAAAATTTGCAAAAGAAAACCGGCAAAAATGTTGTTATTTTAATAGACGAATACGACAAACCCATCACGGACGTGTTGGAGGTCGGCAAAAATACGGCGGCACGCAAAAATCGCAAAACCATGCGCGATTTTTATGCCGTCGTGAAAGGCTGTTCAGGCTATATTCAGCTTTTTTTCGTTACCGGCATTGCTCGTTTTGCAAGAGTTTCCATTTTTTCGGATTTGAATAATTTAACCGATTTGGCAGAACTTGATGATTATCACAACCTTTTGGGCTATACGCAAGAGGAATTAACACAATTTTTTACCCCGCATCTGAATTTTATTGCCGAAGAACAAAAGATAAGCTTTGAGGATTTGCTTGCGCAAATTAAAGAATGGTACAACGGTTTTTCGTGGAACGGTATTGACCGAGTTTACAATCCTTATTCAATTTTGCTTTTTTTACAGGCAAGAAAATTTAAAAATTTTTGGTTTGATAGCGGCACGCCTAAGTTTTTGATTGAGTTGTTGAAGAACAGGGAAGTTTATGATATTTCGGGTATTAAAGTTGATGTGTCGCAAACAGAAAATATTGATATTGAAAATTTAGGTTTGATAACTTTGTTTTTTCAAACGGGTTATTTGACAATCAGAGAAAACTGTGAAAATGAAATGTTCATTTTAGATTATCCGAATAAGGAAGTAGCCGAATCCATGCAAAAGCATATCTTGGCACATTATTCGGGACAACTTGAAAATGTCGGTATCGCCAAAAGTATGATTGACGCATTCAGAAACAATGATTTTGAAATGCTCAAAAGCTGTATCAATACACTTTTTGCCTCCATTCCCCACCAAATTTTTGATGCCAAACAAGAAAAATATTTTCATGCAATTTTATTTTTGGCTTTCAAATTATGCGGCTATCACATTCATTGCGAGGTGTCCACTTCTGAGGGGCGCGTTGATGCGGTAATGCAATTTCCCGACAAAGTTTTCATTTTTGAGTTCAAATTGAACAGTACTGCGCAATCCGCTTTGAAACAAATCAATGACAAGGGGTATTACAAACCTTTTTTAGGACAAGGAAAAGAAATTTACCTCATCGGAATTAATTTTTCGGGCAAAACGAAATGTGTGGAGAAGTTGATTCATAAA
>JBPOJO010000082.1:0-3198 GCA_052033485.1 Bacteroidota bacterium
GCAATAGGGAGTTGATAATCGGAGTTTTCAATCGGATTCAAATAGTTTTTCTTTAAACCTTCTTCACCGTCTTTTTCTTTAAACTTTAGGATGTGGTTGAAATCCTTTTTGAGCGCACCTTTTGATATAAAAAACTCACCGAATGGTTTGCGTTCAATGTTTTTAGAATGCGTTGAAAAACTTACATTTTTCAAAATGATGGCAGCGACATCTTCCCAATCTTTGCAATTTGATAAATTTTCATTTTGCCACGATAAACGATTTTCTTTGGCATATTTTGTCAAAGCCTCCAATTTTAAATCAAAAAACAATTTGCAGAAACCTTTGTATTTCTCTTCAAGAATTTTTTTATCTGCTTCAATTTGTTCATTGAGCAATTTTTTTTGCTCAAAGGGTAGTCTTTTATCATCAGGGGATAAAGTTAGTTTCAAATTGAATGATTTTTCAACTTCGTTTTTCACCGCAGCCGCCACATCTAAACGGTCGTATAAATCAGTGAAGTATTCTTTACGTTTCGCTAAATATCTTTTGTAAAAATCAAATAATGTTCCGCTTTCGCTCAAATCTTGAATTTTTAAAACAGGGTGGTCGTCCATTTTATAGAGTTTCAAATGCTCAATAATGTCCTTATCTTGAAAAAAGGCAAACAAATTTTGCAACTTGTTACATTCTTCATCATTGAGTTTTCCCTTGTCCGGTGCTTCCGTGTAAGGATTCAAATAATTGATGTCCCTTACCAAAAAAGTAGCGATTTCGCCCGCTTTTTTAGTTCTTTCATCGGGATTTTTTTGGTTGATTTTTTTACACTCAAAAAGCAATGCCTTTGTTTGGGCTTTGATTTGGTCAATTTTAACTAACGCCGTTTCTCTGATGTTGCGAGAAGAAATAAGCGTAAGAAAATCACGCACATCATCAGGGAGATAATGCCCTTTCAATCCTTTGTAATGTTCATCTAAAAATTTATTCAAATCATCATTTCGCTTTTCAATATTTTTAAAATTATCATCACTGTAAGGTGCGCCCTTTTTTTGTGAAGTTTCTTTAAATTTTCCTTTTATATGGCGTTTTTTGATGTTGGAATTTGCTTCGTTTATCGGTTTTAAATTCGGCAAATCTTGCATGAATTTGCGATAAAGCCTGATGTATTCCTTTAAAAAGGTTTCTGTTGATTTAAAGTTTGGTTTTTCTTTGTCCGAAAGTTTATCGTAAAGATGTTGATATAAGAACAGATTTTGCAATTCGTGCGCACTGATAACGCCTGTGTAGTCCGCAGGTAAAGTTTTTTTCAAATCTTCATTTTTTTTGTTTTTGCCGTTCGTAATTGTCGGGGCTGCCCAATCGTGAATTTTGAATAAAATTTTATTGTGCGACAAATTGTAATGCGGTGAAAAATGCACAATTTGCCCTTTTTCGGGTTCAATCATGGCTTCTTCTCCGAAATTATCGTGTTTGTCGTAAATATCCCAACCAAATTCATTTATCATTCTGTCTTTGGTAAAATCTTGCAATCTGCCAAAGGCTTTAATAGATTTCAGAATATGTCGTTCGCCTCCTACTTCGACAAGTTTTCCGTTTTCGTCTTTTTCAAGCATTTTATTTTTCTCGTATTTTCGGGAAAGTAAATTGCCCAAATCAATTTGAAAACGCAGATTTGGTAAAATTTCTGTATCATCAAAATAGCGCAAAACAAAATAAGGCAATCGGTCAGAATGTCTTTTTCTTTCTGCGTTTTTAATTAGTTTGTCTTCGTCATCGAATTGTTGAACCGAATTTTCACGGAAAGTAATTTTATCTTGAAAATAAGTTTTTCCGTTTTCATCTAATACATCGTAAAGGACTTTCGGGCAACGGTTAAGTTCGTTAAGCATATCTAAAAGAATATCCGAACTTTCCAATTTTTCTTCAGGCGGATGTACGCAATGATGTGTGTATAAGATGCGTGTAGCTTGAAAATATGTATCTTTCATTTTATAATGAAAATGCTTTTCGCCAGTGAATATTTTTTCGTCTGTTTTTGATGCTGTTCTTTTAAAACCGGAAATACTGCTTAAAAAAAGCTCCGCTTGTTGTTTGGTAAGCAAAAGGCAAATGTAAAAAGTAAGTCCTTTTTCGGAAATAATGGTTTGATTATCACTCGTTTTTTCAGTGAAAGCCCAATATTCACTCTCTTTATCTTCCTCAAGCCTTGTTATATCTGCTTTATTTAATTCAGGGTATCTTTTTTGTAAATTTTCCGATGATTTTAAACGACTCGCTATTTCAAATCTTTCTTGTTTGAGCGGGTCAATATCGTTTATCATGCGTGTTTTTTTAGCCTGCGGATTTTTTTCTTGTTTGTTGATGTCGGCAGTTTTCTTTTCAATTTCTGCATTTTTTTTATTCAAATCTTCTTTCGTGTAATTTGTGTTAAAATTTTCAATAAAATCTTTACGCAAAGCGTCCAAAAGAGCAAAAATTGTATTGTCGTGCGGAATAACTTGGTCGCAATAATGGCTGTATAGATTTCTGTAATGGTCGAATTGTTTAAAGAAAGCAATAAGGTTATCCGCTATTTTCTCATAATTATTTTCTTTCTCTGCTTTCACGGCATCAAGACTTGCAAAATTGTGCATGAACGGCAAACTCTTCATGAGCATTTCAAAAGCCCTTTTTTTCTTGTGTAAATCTTTCATGTCGGAAGATTTTAACAACGCAATACAGTAGGCATCCTGTAGTTTTTCTTCTGAAACCATATTCCCGCCCAACTTCTCATTAATTTCATTCAAAATCAAATACGCATTATGTTGCGCGAGGTTGAGGTATGTACCGAAGTAGAATTTATCGCTGAGGGAGAAAGCTTTTTTGCTCATGTTGACAGAAAGTTTTGGGTTTAAAGAGGCGGCAAGATAAACTAAAAATTGGGTTAAAAAAAAACCAAGTCGGTAAAAAAATATTTTTTTCTGAAAAATTTAACAAAATATAACTATTTAAAAGATTGCGACAAGACTAAAAACCCATAAAATATCCGCTTTGTGCCGGTTGATGTAATGCCGTTTTTTCAAAAAAAAAGCCCCGAAATACTCTCTGCCCCTGCATTTCTGCCCGATTTTTTTTCTTAAAAAAAGCCGTAAAACACTGTTTTTCAGTGCCTTACGGCTTGCGCAAATCTGTCGACAAATAATTAATTTCCCTGCATTCCATCTTAACGCAGGCGGGAAA
>JBPOJO010000512.1:0-3840 GCA_052033485.1 Bacteroidota bacterium
GAATATCCGATAGAAAAACCGATGGTCATCATTTCGGCAACGAATCCGCTCGACTTGGCGCGCATTTTAATTTTGCTGCACCTTGATTCCTCGGCGATGTTGGGCTACACGGGAGCGATTTTTAAAGATTATTTTGGTTCGACATTGGGAATGACAATTTCTTTTCTGATTCTGTTGATTTGGGCTTTTTTACCGTTTTATTTTTCATTAAACCTCTTCAAAAGAAAAGATTTATAGCGCATGAAAACGGACATCAACGGTCGCGAGGATATTCTCCGTGTGGCGGAGTGTTTTTACAAAAAAGTCAGAAATGACGATTTGCTTGCTTTGTTTTTTGCACACGTGCCCGATGAGGATTTGCCGAAACACATTGCGGCAATGAGCGATTTTTGGGACAATTTTTTGTTTCATTCCGGCAATTATTCCGGCAATCCGATTGAAACCCTGAGTAAATTGCACGCAAAATATTCTTTTTCAGAAGAACATTTTGGAAGATGGGAGAAAATTTTGAACGAATGTGTCGACGAATTGTATGCCGGAACACATGCCGAAATGCTAAAAATGCGCGTCAGTGGGGTCGCAGGGGTAATGAGGGTGAAAATTTTGGGCAGGAAAAAAAAGTAAAATGGGCAAAAGCACTGCATAAACCCTTATCGGCAGGGCAAAGAATTTCTCACAATTTTAAAGTTTTGGTAAATTTTTTGCCGGTGTGCCGCGAGCTTCAGCTTGCGAATTTAAGGAGGAAAGTATCCTCAACAAGCGAATATTAAGTCGCCGGCTAAATACTTACAAATTTAGTAAATTTATTGCCTCAGATTTTCACCGCAATAACAGTTATGTCATCTAATTGCGGTGCATCTGTGCGAAAATACTTGAGTTCCGTTTCCAAAATTTCCTTTTGCCGACTCAAAGGCAATTCGGCATTTTTCAACAAAATTTCTTTCAGGCGAGGCGAGCCGAAACGCTCTTTTTGAGCGTTGCTTTGGTCAATAATGCCGTCGGAAAAAAAGTATAAAATATCGTTTTCGGCAATTTCAAAGTTGATTTCCTGAAATTCCCTTTCGTTTTCTTTCTGCTTTCCGCCGACAGATTTGTTGTTGCCTTTCAAAATAAACAGGTTTTCGCCGCCCGACGTATGTCGCCAAACGTCGGATTTTGCCCCCGAAAAACACGCTTTGCGAAAGTTATTTTCCGTTAATTTTTTATCAAAACGACAGACCGCAATGTCCATTCCGTCCTCATTAGCCCGTTGTTCTTGTCGGAGGTCTTGCCTGATTTTTTGATGCAAATGTTTCAAAATCAAAGCGGGTGCGAAAATTTTATCCATTTTCACGACTTCATTCAAAAGAGTGTGCCCAATCATGCTCATAAACGCCCCCGGAACGCCGTGTCCCGTACAATCCGCTAATGCCAAAAAGAGAAAATCCTCCGTTTGTGCGAGCCAAAAAAAGTCGCCCGAGACAATATCTTTCGGCTGAAAAAACAGAAAATAATCGGAAAAAACGCTTGAAAATTCTTCTTTTGCGGGCAAAATTGCATTTTGAATCGTTTCCGCGTAGCGAATGCTGTCCGTAATTTTTTGCCGTTCAATGTTCAATTCTTTGTAGGCTTTTGCGTTGTCGAGCGCAATCGCGACATACGAAGCCATGCTGTTGAGCATAAAAAGGTTGGTTTCGGTATAGACATTCGCACGAAAACTCTGCACCGTAATTACGCCGACAGCTTGATTATCAATCATTATCGGCAAAAAAATTGCGGAAAGCGGCGCGTCTCCGATATCTGCTTTAAATTCTTTTCCCGTAATTGCTTGATAATCAAGCGCAAAATTATTCATCATTAAATTTCTTTTTTCGAGCACACAAATTGCCGACAGGTGCTTTTTCTCCGAAAGTGATTCGCGATGCGGCGGCAATAAAACGCCGTTTTCGATAAATGAGGGGAAATCGAGCCGATTTTCAGCTTGATTTAGAATACCGATGCCGAAGCCTTCGGCAGGCATCATTTCGTTGACATGCCGATAAACCGTGTTAACAATTTCTTGAGCATTGAGCGAAGCAGTGATTTTTTGTCCGATGTCGCTCAAAATTTGAATGTTTTTAAAAGATTGTTCTAACTGCGTTTTCTGTTCTGAAAGTGCCTCATTTTGTGCCGCAATTTCGTCATTTTGTTGATTGATTTCCGAATTTTTGCAAATAATTTCCACACTTTGTGCTTTGAGCAATCGGTTCGCTTTTTGTTTTTGCCATAAACCAATTCCGGCAAGGAGCGCAATCAGAAGCGCGGAAAAGATAACGGCAGTCATCATTTTTTGCTCCGAATTTTTTTTGTCAATTTCAAGTTCGTGCAAAGAGGCTTGTTGCTGCAAAATTTTCATGTCGCGTTCGCGTTTGTCCGTTTCGAGCAGTGTTTGCAGTCGCGCAATTTCTTTCGCCTTTTCTTCTCCGTAGAGGCTGTCTTGAAAAGCCGCGTAAATTTCCAAATATGACAAAGCCGTACCCGATTCGCCTTTTACCTTTGCCACGTCAGAAAGCACTTTTGCCGCATCGCGAATACCGACTTTTGATTTTGTTTCGCCTGCATATTTATACGCATTTTGTGCGGCAGTTTGTGCCAAATCAATGTTGTTTTTTTTCAAATAAATTTTGCTCAATAAAGTAAAACAAAGTGCCAAAGCGCGTTTATCTTGTAATTGTTCGCGAACTTTAATGGAATTCAGGCAGTTTTCGAGTGCATCTTTCAGGTTTTCCTTTTCATTTTGCACGGAAGCAATATTGTATAAACCTAAGGCAACACCGCTTTTGTTGCCGGTTTTTTCACGAATTTCTTTTGCTTCGGTGTAATATTTTAAGGCTTCGTCAAATTTTTTTTGTTTAAAATAAGTTATACCGATGTTGTTGAGAGAGCCGCCGATGTCATTCAGATTGTTATTTTTTTTGTAAATGGCGATTGCTTCATGAAAAAAATTAATAGCTTTGTCGGGATTGTCTTGATTTTGATAAATTAATCCGATGTTGTTGTAAAGCTGTGCGGTTTCGTATTCGTTGCCGCTTTTTTGAAAAATTTTAAGGGCTTTTTGATAATTCACAATGGCATTTTCCCAATCACTGAACCCATAACTGACTATACCTAAACCTTTATAGGCGTAGGCTTCCGCCTTCGGGTAGGATTTATATTTTTCATCTAAAAGGCTGCCAAACAATATTTTAGCCGTATCGTATTGACCTGTAAAAAAATACAACACGCCTTCTAAATTGTGGGCTTCCGCTTCGTATTGTTTACTTTTAAATTTTTTAGATTCATTTTGTAAATCTTTGCACAATTTTTTGGCAAGGGTTGTATTGCTTTTGGCTAAATTTTTTAAATCGTTCAAAACAGTATAAAATTTTGTCGAATCCCCTTGAACGGATTTAATTTTCAGCAAAAGTGTATCTTGTTGTGCATATAAATCGGGGAAAAAATTGATTAAAAAAAACAAGAAAACAATATAAATGAGCGTTTTACGCGCTCGCAGACAGGAAAAAATTTTATTCATGGTAAATGTCTTTTGGCGAACATGTCGCTTATTTAAAATTAACATAAAAGCATCAAAATAAATACATTCAGAACGGAAAGTAATTCGCAAAAATAGTTCCGAATTGTGAAAGTAGCTTACGATACCGAACTTGTAATTTTTTTTTATTGAAAAACCTTTGTAAATAATCTTATGTCAGACTATTTTCGTAATATTGTAAAATAAAACGAGAAAACTATGCCGAAAGCAGAAAAAATAAAAATAAAACCGTTCAAAGATTGGCTTTATGAAGATGTTGCGAAAGAATTTTCCTTAACGCGCACCCGTCT
>JBPOJO010000282.1:0-1756 GCA_052033485.1 Bacteroidota bacterium
ACGAAATACCGTGTTTTTGAGCAAATGCTTTGACTGTTTCGCCTGATTGTTCTTGCTGCGCTATCAGGGCGTACATTTTTTTCTCCTTTTCCATGTTCTTTGGGCTTTAAAATTGATTGCGCGCAAAGGTACATGATGAATGAGTGGAGAAAAAGATGGGGTTGCTCGGGTGGATACGTCTTCCTAAACCTTTATGCGAATTTTCATCAACATCAAATAACTTGCAAAATCTTTTAAATCTATCATTTGTAAAGCCTAAACCATTATCTAAAATGCTAATATTTAAAGTCCCTACTTCTTTGGCTGATTTTGCAGAAATTTCAATTGTTATTTCAGTTGCTTCTGCATCCAAAGAATTAGCGATAGCTTCAAAATAAACCATTTCTAACGATGAATTTCCAAAAAACATCTTTACTGCTTGACTAAGCTTTACTTCCATTTTCTTATTTCATTTATCCGGTAAAATTAATCTATTTTTATTTAATTACGCCTAACGGAAAAGTGTTTGCGAAGGGCGGGATTAAATAGCACTTCCCTTGCCCTGCGCACAAAGTTTTAGAAAGCACTAATGCCTAAATTACGCACATTAGCTCGCCTTTTCGCAAACAAAATGTTAGGCACAGTTTTACGCTGTTTCGCTTCGCAGTTGCTCTATTTGTTCAACTGTTAAGCCTGTTGCTTTAACGATAAAACTATTTTCAGATGCTAAACTGATTAAGTTTTTCGCAATATCAATTTTCTCCTTCAGTTTTGCCTCTTGCTCATAAATTGCCTTTGCACTTCCGGCGGCGTTGCGATTTTTGCTTTCAGTACGTTCTTCGGGGCTTAGGTGTTCATAATCAATTAGTTCCGCAACTTTTTTCACGCCCTCGTTACCCAAATTTACTTGCGGATTTTTAGGGCTTTTAATGGATTCTTGCACCAAAATCAACCAATCTCGGTAGCCTTGTGGCGTGGTATCTTGTACGTAATTGTGATTTAAAAAAATCAACTTATGTCCAAACACATCATATTCCTTGCCCTCTAAATCAAACAAATTACTGTTATGAATCAAGATGTCTTTGGCAACCGTGCTGCCGTGTCGGTCTTTTGCTACGTATTTACCTGTGAAAAATGCTACGGTCAATACAATTCTGTCGGTTTTGTATTCTTCCGATGTGCGTTGCATCTCGGCAATCGCCATATTGTGATAAAGCAAAAAACGGTCAAAATTGTAGTCATAATCAATGCGTTGAATTTCTACAATCACCCGTTTGTCTTTGCTTTCGGCAAAAATATCGTACTTGAAATCAATAGACGAAATTTTGGGTTCAAACCGTTTTTCTGTCTGTACTTCATCAGGTTCAAACTCTACCCCAAATAAATCTTTTACTAAGCACTTTAAGACGAATTTGTCCGTAAAGGCTTTTTTGAAAATCACTTCGTTGTCTAAGTTGCCAAGCATAGTTTTATTGTTTTTGTTCCTACAACAAAGATACGAAAAATGCCAATAATATAAAAATTTTCGCCAAGTTGCTATAACGGATTTTTAGGCTTGATTGTATCCACCCGAGCAACCCCATCTTTCCAACCAACAAAAATTGTTTACATCGGAGGCTTGTAAATTTAAATGAGCAGATTTTTCTCAAAAAATTTGGGAAATAAATTTTTGAGTTCGGACATTTTGGTGTCCTGAATGTGGTTGATAAGTATCCACCCGAGCAACCCCATCTTTTTCTCCCATCATTCATCTCCTACCTTTGCGCGCAATCAATTT
>JBPOJO010000453.1:0-1878 GCA_052033485.1 Bacteroidota bacterium
TTTTTTTTGTATATTTGCGATGAAACAAAATTGAGAAAAACTATGGCGTATAATAAATTCAAAAAGTTGGAACAACTCAAAGAAGATTTTGGCATACACTCGGAGAATAGACCTTTTTTGCCCAAAATCAAGTCTATAGAAGTAAGCCAACGGCTTTTGTCCGATTTAGAAGATGCCACTTTGATGGCACTTGCCACCGAAAAATCAAAATCAGAGCATATTGTAGTGCCTGTTTTGAAAGAATTTTTGCGTATGCATAGTAACGAAATAAGTTATTTTTCAGGCTACGATTTTCCTGTGGATAGTTCTAAAAAATTAACGGGGTTTTGTGATTTTTTGCTTTCGCTACAAGCCCGTCAATTAGAAATTACTGCACCCGTTTTTTGTTTGGTCGAGGCTAAAAATGCGGAAATTAAACGAGGATTAGCACAGTGCGGAGCTGAAATGTATGCCGCCCATCTTTTTAATGTACAAAAAGGAAACCCCAAAAAGCAAATTTTCGGCTGCGTAACCAATGCTTATTCTTGGTGTTTTTTGAAGTTGGAAAATAAAAATCTCTACATAGACCCTAATTATGTGCCTTTGACTTTCACCGAACCCCATAGAGTTTTGGCGGTTTTGCAATGGATTTTAGATGAAAGTTTGAAAAAGTAACAATCATTGTAAGTGTGCGAAACGGAAAAACGCTTTTCAAAAGAAATTTTCCGTTGTTTTTGGTATATTTGTAATCTAAAATCGGAACAACAATGGCTTACAGAAAATATACGGCAAAATTATTAGAAGAGAATTGGGGCTTAAAATTCCAAAAGGTAAATCTATTTAAGGATTCAATTATTCCTGTAATGGAGGCAAGTTGGCTTTTGTCTGAAACCATAGAAATTTCAAAAAAATTAGCCCTTACTACCGAAAAATCGGTTTGTGAGCAGTTAATTTCTCCTATTTTAGTGGATATTCAGTTGAAAAACCCGAACATTAATCTTTTTTCAGGGGAAAAATTAAATGTAGATAACAAGAAAAAATTAAATGGCGAAATAAGTTTTTTGCTTTGCAATAGTTCTAATTTTTTGGAAATCGAAAGCCCTATTTTGTGCATCACAGAGGCAAAAATTGGTTTGATTGACAAAGGTATTCCGCAAGCTGCCGCACAAATGTATGGTGTTCGTTTGTTTAACGAAAGAGAAGGAAAACCTACGCCTATAACCTATGGTGCGGTAACAGACGGCAAAACTTGGCGTTTTTTGAAGCTGGAAGGAGATATTTTATATGCAGATTTAGAAATTTTGTATTTAGATAATTTGCCTTTGCTCTTAGGTACTTTGCAGTGGCTTATTGATTTTTACAAAACAAAATAGGATTAAACGGAAAAACGCTTCATTTGAAAATCTATTCTTTCAACTCAAAAATTTGGAAATTCAGAGATGAGTAACGAACTGAAAAACAAAGACTTATTTTTGAAAATTACCGAACTCTTGCAAGCCGCAAGGCAAAACATTGTTCGTTCCGTAAACCAAACCATGGTTTATTACCTACTACGAAATTGGGCGTAGAAATATTTTTTCTGAAAACTTGTTTTTTATTTGTAAAATTTACTCCCGATATGCCGGTCGCTCAACTTTTTAAAAAGCCGTGTTCATACCTCGCCGTTGTTTGTGTCCTCACAAACGACTTCGTTAAATTATCAAAGCAACTCGCTTGTGAGGACACAAGCAACGGCGGAGCAAGTCGCTTGTGAGGACACAAGCAACGGCGGCGATTGAACAAAATTTATTTTCTTTTTAACTTTTCAAAAAGCCGTGTTCATACACTTTCGGCTCAATTTTATTGGCAAGAATAGTCAATTTTTTGCGCAAATCGGTGAGCAATTTCAGGTATTTTTCG
>JBPOJO010000006.1:0-2506 GCA_052033485.1 Bacteroidota bacterium
TTTCTTAGGCTGCATTTTTGTTTTAATTTTTTGTAGCTATTTAGCCGGAGTGTACCGCGAGCTTCAACTTGCGGATTTAAGGAGGAAAGTATCCTCAACAAGTGAATATAAGGTTGCAAGCTAAAGCTCGCGCTACATTCTTGGGCAAAACGGCTAAATCGTTACAATTTTTTTAAGCAAAAAATCCAAAACAAAGTATAGCAACAATTTTGAATAAAGAGTTTTTTGTTTTGAATTGCTTTTTTTGTACTTTTGCTGTTCAAAAGCAAGAATTTTTATACAAAAAAACTTCACTATGAAATTTGATTTATATCCTATTTCTCCGAAAATTAAAAGAAGCCTTGAAGAAATGGATTTCAGGCGACCTACGGATATTCAACACAGAGCCATTAAGCCGATTCTCGAAGGGGAGGACGTTTTCGCCGTTGCGCAAACCGGCACGGGAAAAACGGCTGCTTTTGCGATTCCGGTCATTGAACGATGCCTGAAAAATCCGCTTCGGCAGGAGAGCGGATTTGCATTCGCCCTTGTTTTGTCTCCTACGCGCGAGCTTGCGATGCAAACCGCAGGCGTTTTTCGGGCTTTGGCGAAATATACCGACGTGAAAATTACCTTAATTTCGGGCGGTCTTGAGCAAGACAATCAAATGTACGACTTGGACAAAGGAACGGATATTCTTGTCGCTACCCCCGGTCGAATTTTTGATTTAATTTCTCAAAAATCTCTTTCTTTGCGCAAAAGTATGGTTTTGGTGCTCGATGAGGCGGACAGAATGATGGATTTGGGGTTTTTAAAGGATATGCAAACGATTGTTAAATTTATGCATCCGAAACACCAAACTTTGTTTTTTTCCGCAACTTTGCGCCCTGACATCAAAGAAACAGCTTACGGATTGGTCTCAAAACCCTACCGAATTCAAATTTCTCCGAAAGACCCGATAACAAAAAATGTCGAACACGCCGTTTGTTACATTGCACAAGATGACAAGCGATTTTTTTTGGAAAGATTTATAAAAGAAAACTTTGAGAAAAAAATTATGATTTTCGTGCGAACCCGTGTGCGTGCCGAGCGCGTCGCGAAGGCTATGGAGCGAACGGGTTTGCAATGCCTTGTGATTCACGGAGATAAAGAACAAAGCGAGCGCACAAAGGCGTTAGAGGACTTCAAAAACGGCGTTTGCAATGTTTTGATTGCAACCGATGTCAGCGCGAGAGGGATTGATGTAGCAAGTGTTAATTTTGTCATTAATTATGATTTACCCGATGTTGCAGAAAATTATGTGCATCGAATCGGGCGCACGGGACGAGGTACGCAAAGAGGAAAAGCCATTAGTTTTTGTGCCGAAATTGAAAAACCGCTGTTGGAACAAATTGAGGATTTTATCGGAAAACAAATTCAGGAAATACTTTTTGATGCAAAAACGTATGAGCAAACGATTGATTTGTCAGAAGATGCCTCGCAAAATTGGAAAGCCTTAATGCCCGTCCTTAATTATGTGGTCAATCGTGAGGAGAAAAAAAAGAAGAAAAAAAATGGAAAAAAATAAGATTGAAGAATTGCTCAAACGTGAAGAAAACTTTCATGACGAGTGGGCGGAAAGCGAAAATCCCGATGAAATTGATGTAAAAGCATTTTTTGAAAGTTTTATGGCAGTCGAAAATCGCTACGTGATGCATAGATTGGGCGATATTCGCGGCAAAAAAATTTTAGATGTCGGTGCGGGTTTGGGCGAAAGCTCCGTTTATTTTGCTTTGTGCGGTGCGGAAGTTTATTACAATGATATTTCACCGAAAATGGGGGAATTTGCTCAAAAACTTGCCGCTAAACACGGCGTTAACTTGCAATTGCTTATTGCGCCGGTCGAAAAATTGAGCGTCGGCAGCGATTTTTTCGACATTATTTATTGTGCAAATTTGATGCATCATGTTCCCGAATCCGACCATGATTTTTGGATTGAAAACATGCACAACGCCCTCAAAAAAGACGGCACTTTGGTTACTTGGGACCCGCTCAAATATAATCCTGTCATAAATATTTATCGAAAAATGGCTTCCGAAGTGCGCACGGAAGATGAAATGCCGCTTGGTTTTGATATTTTAACAAAATACCGCAAAAAATTTTCAGACGTTTCTCATGCTGAATTTTGGATAAGTGCGCTGTCTGTTTTTTTGTTTTATTATTTTATCAAACGTTACGACCCGAATAAAATTCGCTATTGGAAACAAATCTATAAAGAAAAAGAGGAAAAAACAGGCAGATTATTTCGTTTTTTGCATCGTTTTGACAGTTTTTTGGCAAAAATTCCGCTCGTCAGAGCTTTAGCATGGAACATGGTTATTATCGCAAAAAAATAACAGCTAATTATCTGTCGTTTGTGAGGACACAAACAACGGCGGAGGTCGTTTGTGAGGACACAAACAACGGCGGAGCTAATTATCTGTCGTTTGTGAGGACACAAACAAGGGCGGAGGTCGTTTGTGAGGACACAAACAAGGGCGGAACTTTT
>JBPOJO010000669.1:0-1618 GCA_052033485.1 Bacteroidota bacterium
CAGCCGCAAATTATTTGTTCTTTAGGCATTGTTTCTTCTCCGACACCCTAAGGGGCTTCAAGACCCTTAGGGTGCGGGTGTGCCTCGCAGACGGCGTTGGTTTAGATTTTTTAATCGTTTGGTGAGATTTTCAGCAACATGAAAAAAAACATTGAATTGACTTACATTTTTTATTAAATTTGCCCCGACGCTTTTTGTATTTTGAAACCTAAAATCATTCAAAAAAACCGAACATGAGCTTAAACAAAAAACATTTTTCCGAATACATCAAAAATTTTGATTTTAGCGGGCTTTTTAATGAAATGGGGTGGAACAGCAATCAACTGCCGAAATCCTTTTTGATTGAACTCGACGATGATGCTCATAAAATTACACCCGTTGCCGTCAAAAGCGGTTTTTATATCCTTGTGCATCAATCCGAAAGCATTTGTAATTACGCAACACGCAAAAAAATTCTTGCGAAAGTCGCTAAAAGTTATCAGGAAAGTTTAATTATTTTTGCAGACCTCAAGAAAACCGAACAAATTTGGCAAGCGATTGTCAAAGATGCCGGGAAACCAACGAAAATTTCCGAAACAAGATGGCACATTTCGCAAGAACCCGAATTGCTTTATCAACGTGCCGCAGGTATTTTCTTTGCTTTGGACGAAGAAGAAAATATTACCATTATTGACGTTTCAAAAAAAATTAACGACAATTTCAGACAAAACAACGAAAAAGTAACCAAACAATTTTATGACAAATTCAAAAAAGAACACACCGCTTTTTTGGATTTCATTACCGGAATTGCCGACAATACAAGCCAAGATTGGTATGCCTCACTCATGCTCAATCGCCTCATGTTTTGTTATTTCATTCAGAAAAAAGGCTTTTTGGACAATAACAAAAACTACCTCCGCGACAAACTCAATGCTTGCAATGACAAAAAAGCGAAGGATAATTTTTATTCTTTTTATCGTAATTTCCTTTTGGTTTTGTTTCACAAAGGACTGAACGAACCACAACAAACCGACGAAATCAAAAGCGAAATCGGAAAAATTCCCTATCTAAACGGCGGTCTTTTCGACCTGCACGAATTGGAAAAAAACAATACAACCCTCAACATTGACGACAAAGCATTCGAAAGACTTTTTGATTTTTTTGAACAATTTGAATGGCATTTAGACACAAGAAGTACGGCAAGCGGAAAAGATATTAACCCCGATGTCATCGGTTATATTTTCGAAAAGTACATCAACGACCGCGCGAACATGGGCGCGTATTACACGAAAGAGGACATTACGGACTATATCAGCAAAAATTGTATTTTGCCTTTTCTCTTTGACGAAACTGCGAGAAATTGGAAAAATAATGCCGCAGTTGAAAAAATTATTCAAAATACGCTCCTCGCGGACGGCGACAGGTACATTTACGACGCGGTCAAAAAAGGCACCGAACGCCCTTTGCCCGAAGAAATCGCACTCGGAACGGACACTACTAAACCCGATTTAATCGAAAGAAGGCAGGCGTGGAGAGAGCTTGTTTTTTCCAAATTGGCAATAAATTCTTTCGGCAAAAAGCGCAATTCATTGATTTTTTCGCCGATAATGGACGAAATTATCAGTTTCGCAATTTTGCC
>JBPOJO010000620.1:0-2678 GCA_052033485.1 Bacteroidota bacterium
AGTTTGAATCTCGGCGAACCCGATTTTCAAACGCCGCAGCACATCAAAGATGCCGCCAAAAATGCTATTGATAAAGGCTATACGTTTTATACGCCTGTTTCCGGTATTTCCGAACTTCGTGAGGCGATTGCGCATAAGTTTGTTTCGCAAAATAACATCGCTTGTAAAGCCGAAAATGTTGTCGTTTCGACCGGAGCAAAGCAATCCATCACAAATTTGATGCTTTCTCTTGTCGACAAAGGTGATGAGGTGATAATTATCGCGCCATATTGGGTGTCTTACGTCGGAATCGTGCAACTTGCGCAGGCAACGCCGGTTATCGTCGGCGCGGGTATTGAGCAAGAGTTCAAAGTAACCGCCGCGCAAATTCGCAAAGCCATTACGCCGCGCACGAAAGCCATTATTTTTTCTTCGCCTTGCAATCCGACGGGAGCTGTTTTTGGCGAAGCCGAACTCCGCGACATTGCGCAGGTCGTCGCCGAAAATCCGAATATTTACGTGATTGCGGACGAAATTTATGAATACATTAATTTTACCGGGAAACATTTCAGCATCGGTTCTGTTGCGGAAATCAAAGACCGCGTTGCGACCGTGAACGGTTTTTCAAAAGGTTTTGCTATGACGGGTTGGCGCGTCGGCTACGTCTGCGCGCCGCTTTGGTGGGCAAAAGCCTGCGACAAAGTGCAGGGACAAATCACTTCGGGCACTTGCTCTATCGCACAACACGCCGCTTTGACGGCAATTTCTTCCGACCTCAGCCCGACAAGAGAAATGGAAAAAACCTATTTTCGCCGTTTGCAATTGGTCAAAGGTTTGTTGTCGGAAACCGAAGGATTGAAATGCAATTCGCCCGAAGGGGCTTTTTACCTTTTCCCGAACATCAGCGCGTATTTCGGACGCAGTTTTGAAGGAAAAATCATGAACAATTCAACTGATATTTGCAATTATTTGCTTGCGGAAGGGCATATTTCGCTCATTCCGGGCGATGCTTTCGGCGATACGGAATGTATCAGAATTTCTTATGCAGCCTCTGATGAAGACCTTATCGAAGGCGTGAAAAGAATCAAAAATGCCTTGTATCGTTTGGCATAAAATTTTCGTAACTGTTTAGCCGGAGTGTACCGCGAGCTTTAGCTTGCGAATTTAAGGAGGAAGGTATCCTGCAACAAGCGTATATAAGGTTGCCGGCTAAAGCTCGCGCTGCATTCCGGGCAAACCGGCTAAATAGTTACCAATAAAGCAGCTTACCAACTTGCAGAAAGGTTACAAATGAGCAGATTCAAAAAAATAATTTTTAAGCAAGCGTTTTTTTTCGGCTTGCTTCTTTTGGGCATTTTAGAGCAAAGTTTTTTCGCAATAGGGCAAAACTGCTCAAAAGCGGATATTTTGCAAAAAAAACTTGAACAAAAAAACGGCAAAGAGAAGCTCATTTTGCTCAACGAATTAGCAGAATGGCACGTCAAATCTGACCGAAATTTTGCTGCCGTCGAAAAATATGCCTCCGAAGCCCTTAAAATCGCGCGCGAAAATAAGGACGAACTCGCCGAAGCCGATGCTTTGACCTCCCTTTCATTTATCCCCTCAAAAAATAATAATGTCCGGCGTTCAATTGATTTTTTGCAAAAAGCCAAAAATATTTATGAAAAAAACGGAGAAAAACGAAAATTAGCCCATACCGTTCGACTAATCGGCTACTACTTTTTTTTCTTGCCCAAGTTGGACAGCATGAAATTTTATTACCGCGATGCTTTTGTATTGTTTGCCGAAAATAAACAGTGGGAAATTTTTGACGCATTGACCTATTCGACAAGGGTTTATTACGAGGCTTATACCAAAAAAACAGGCTATATTCAACATTTTAAAGAAATTTCCGAAATTTTTACACAAAAAAATTATACGGACGGGATTGCATTGGCAGACATAACGCTCGGCAGAATTTACCTCAACTACGGTCAATATGATTCGGCTTTTTTTTATACCCGAAACGCGCTGAAAAAGCTGAATTTTGACAAAAAAAGCTCCATGTATGCCTACGCACGCTCACGTGAAGCGGCAATTTTTACCGTTCGACAGCAATACGACAGCTCGGAAGTTTTGCTCAATCAGGCTCTTGAAACGGCGACGGCAAACAAAGATACCTTTAATATCGTAAAATCGCTCGTTTTGAAATGCAGCAATTCCTCGCAACGCGGGCACATTCGCGATGCCGAAAATATTTTTGAGCAACTTGTCGCAATGTTTTATTCTTCCTCAAAAAAAGAATTGGTGCTCGGCGAAATTATTTCGCTTGCCAACTTAAATTTATTGAACAATAACTACACGCTCAGTTTGAAATTTTACCTTCGATTGGACAAAATTTTGAACGAAAACTGCCTCAAAGAAGAATTAGCCTATACGCAGGAATCACTTGCAAAAATTTATTTGTCCTTAAATGACTATGAAAAAGCCTTATTTTATTCCAAAAACGCTTTACAAAATAATATTCCGAAAGTTACCAATTTCGAACTTGTCGGGCGAAATGCTCTTTTGGGATATCTCTATTTTTTGAACCAAAACAACGAAAAAAGTTCTTTACACCTCCGAACGGCTGACAGTTTGAGTGTCGTCAATAAGGCTAAAAGTTTGGAATCTATCATAAAATATTGGCTCGGGTTGGTTTATTTGAAAAAAAATGAAGA
>JBPOJO010000574.1:0-8537 GCA_052033485.1 Bacteroidota bacterium
CAGAGTAATTAAATCCATCTCTTGAACTTTGAGGGCTTGTTGTATCAATTCCGCTGAAATCAAACTTCAAAATGCGGTAAGAATTTGCCGAAGGCGTGGGATTTTTTCCGATGTAATATTTTGAGAAAATTTTATCAAATTTTTCTTTGCGATTAATGTCGTAATAATATTCCAAAACGGACAAAAACAAACTTTTTCCGAAGCGACGAGGACGCAGAAATGCGACAAAACGCTCGCCCGCCCACTCAATTTTTTCAATAAATTGCGTTTTATCTACGAAAACGTAGTTTCCCGTAACCACTTGTTCCAAATTACTCAGCCCGTAAGGAAATAAAACTCTTCTCGCGTTTTCCATAATTAGATTTTTTTGCAAAAATAGGAAAATAAATCACATTTTACAACTCTTTCCAAAACATCTCATCTTTGACCGTAACGACTGTAAAAGCGCGCAATTTTTTGATATTTTTCAAAATTTCGTCGGTTTCAAGGTATTTTCGGAGTTGCGTTTCGGCTTCTTCCTGTGTTTTTTGAAAGTTTTTTTCCTGTTCTTTTTTCAAATATTTGAACTCAAAAACATATTGAAAATGCGGGCGATGTAAGTTTTTCGGCTGAATACCAAGTTCCAAATCAATATAGCCGCCTGCCGTCGTTTCTCGCTCTGTTTGCACAAAAAATATTTCGGCAAGCATCGCGTAAGAAATGACCAACATTTTGATATATTTTTCATCAAATTTTTGAAACTCGCGATTGGAAAGTAAGGATAAAGCATTTTGAATCAAGTCAATAAAAGACTGTTCGTTGCCCAAAGCCATTTTTTCGCAAGCAGCCCTGATTTTTTCCGTGTAGGGCGGCAAATTGTTGTAAGATTGCAAAACATCGGCATAATATTGCCAATATAATTCCTCAATCACGCGATTCGGGATTTTCAAAATCGGCGTACCTAATTCCGTTTCGCCCTCAATAGTTAAATTTCCTAAATAAAATAAAAAGCTGACAAATTCATCAAAACCGAGTTTTTTGTGCTCAAAATCAAAAACACGAATAATTTGCGCGGAAACATTGCCTTCGCGCAAGACATTTTCCAAAATAGCTTTGTTATCTGTCCAATTCAATCTTTCAAAAAGTAGTTTTAATTTTCCGTAATCGGGTGCGATGTTGTCATCGAGCATGCGCTCGGGGAATTCATTTTTGTAAGCAAAATGTTTCAAAAAATACAACACCATGTCTGAATTGTAGAGTCTGCCCGTTTTTTTATGAAAACGATAGCCGTTGTAAAAAATTCGCATGGTGCCAATGATGTCCTCTTCCCGACTTTTGTCTTCCAAAACAAGCCGCAGCAATTCGCGGACTTTCTCCTCCGAAAAACCCATCAAGTCGTGAAAATCCTCTGCCAAAGACAGATTTGTGGTTATATTGAAGCCACTCGTGAGCGCGTCGAGCGTCATGGGCGAAACGCCGGTGATAAAAAGGCGGTCGACAATGCCCGATTGAGTCGCGGTTTTGACAGCTTCATAAAACTTTCTGATATAGCCGTTTTTGCTGACCGAATCTTTAAATTCGGACAAACTGCGCATCAAAATTTCATTTGTGAAATGGTCGTATTCGTCTATGAGCAGGTAAATCGGCGGTTCATTAGTCGGGTAAGATTCAAACAGAATATCAATGATACTTTCTGCTGTTTTCGCCTCGTCAATTTTTTGAAAAATCCATTCGGCAAAAATCGGATTTCTTAAACAAAAGCCCATAACAGTATTTCTGACGGAGGTTACAAAGCCGTAATAAGTACTTTCTGTCGTTCTTGTATCAATTCCGCTGAAATCAAACTTCAAAATACGGTAAGCATTAGCCGAAGGCGTGGGATTTTTTCCGATGTAATATTTTGAGAAAATTTTATCAAATTTTCCTTTGCGATTGATGTCGTGATAATATTCCAAAACGGACAAAAACAAGCTTTTTCCGAAGCGACGAGGACGCAAAAAAGCTATATATGACTCCCCCGAATATTCTATTTTTTCAATAAAATCTGTTTTATCAACAAAAACATAGTTTCCTGTTGAGAGTTTTTCTAAATTACTCACCCCGTAAGGAAATAAAACTCTTCTCGCGTTTTCCATAATTAGATTTTTTGCAAAGATAAAAATATAAATCGCATTTTACAAATTAAGCCGACTCTGATTCTGCAAGCTGCAACGCTTCTTTAAAATGATGCTCATTAAGCCGATTGTTTTTTCGGAAATATCGTTTAAAAATCGCCTGCATGGTTTAGAAAATCGTGATACAAAAATCAGGAAAGTTTTCCGAACTTGTCTGAAAAATATATTTTCGGAAAAAAAAATGTAGTTTTGTCCCAAATTTATAAGCAATGCGAATTGGTTTGCTCTCAGATACTCATGGTTATTTGGACGAAAATGTTTTTAAATATTTTGGTGAATGTGATGAAATTTGGCACGCAGGCGACATCGGCAAAGCGGAAATTCTTACACAATTATCTGATTTTAAGCCGATAAAAGCCGTTTTCGGCAATATTGACGGGCAGGCAATTCGCAAAGAGTGTTCGGAAAATTTAGTTTTTACACGCGAAGAAATGCGCATATTCATCACGCACATCGGCGGATATCCGCCCCTTTACACGCCCCGCATCAAAAAGTTGCTCAATGAAATTCGCCCGGATATTTTTGTTTGCGGACACTCGCATATCTTGCGCGTTATGTCCGACAAGGAGCGTGAACTTGTGATGATGAACCCCGGCGCGGCGGGATTTGAGGGTTTCCATACTGTCCGAACTTTGTTGCGATTTACGTTGAGTAATAAAAAAATTTCGGATATGCAGGTGATTGAATTAGGAAAAAGGCAAAGAAATGCCGAAAATACTTAATTTTTCATCAGATTTCTTGACTGAGGCGAAAAAATAAGCAAAAATTTTGCAGTATCAAAAAAAGATACTTAACTTTGCGTTCCATTTTTCGCCAAAAACAGATTTTACTATGTTAAGAATGAAAAGAAAATTGCGCGAACGTCGCAATGATTCAAAAAGCCGTGTGGCATCTATCAAAAGATTGAATGCAAAACCGGTTATTAAAAACGTTGATATCGAAGCGATTAAGGCAACTTTTAAAACTGCCGAAGCGCAAAACTAAAAGAAAGCTTTTGCGTCAGTTCGCCGAAAATACATTCTGTAAAGGATTGCAAAAGCGCAAACTTTCGAGAGTGCCATAGCTCTGTAATAAAGCTGTGTCGCTCTTTTTTTGTGAATTTTTTTAAAGTGTTAAATTGCAAATGAAAATTTTTCACAAAAAAGCAATTTATTAGTATTTAAAAACCTAAAATGATACATTTCCCGGTCATTGTTTCGCAAAACAGTGATTTTGCAAGTAAAAGTACAAATCAACGAAATGTATCGTAACCTTTAGGTTGCGAAAACGCCGGTTTGTCAGTACTTTTTGGACACAAAAAACACCTTAACGGGCGTTTTACAAATCAATTTTTAGGTAAGAAATAAAGCAGAATTTCCGTCCGATTAAATTGGGCAAAAAATTTGCGTATCACCCGTCAATACCTTCGTCTTGTCAATAAAAAATTTACATCACCAAAAAGAGAAAAAAATGAACTTTGATGTTTGTCTGTCCCCCGCTTTGCTGCCCGTAACGGCTATCAAAGGCAAGACAGTTGTTGTTACCGACATTCTCCGAGCGACTTCTTCGATGACGGCGGGTTTAGCGACAGGCGTGCTTTCCGTAACGCCCGTTTCGAGTGTGGAAGAATGTTTGAATTTTGAAAGGGATTTTAACACGCTTATTTCGGGCGAGCGGAACGGCGAAAAATTAGAAGGTTTTGATTTGGGCAATTCTCCGTTCGAATTTATGTCTGTACCCGGCAAAGAAATCATTATGACAACGACAAACGGCACGACGGCGATTGAGTTGAGCAAAGCGGCAGACGTGATTTTGGCGGGGGCGTTTATCAATATTTCGGCGGTTGCCGAAGAGGTCAGGCGACATGAAAAAGATGTCGTTGTGGTTTGTGCGGGCTGGAAAGGGCAATTTAACTTAGAAGATACACTTTTTGCCGGCGCACTTTTTGAGGAGCTTGCCTTGTCGGTCAACACTTTCACCGATGCAAGTTTGGCGGCGCGTTATCTTTACGGGCAGGCGCAAAAAGATGTGGTCGGATTTTTGCATAATTCATCGCATTTTATTCGTTTGGAGCATAAAAAGTTGAGTCGCGACATCGAATTTTGTTTTACAAAAAATATTTTTGATGTTGTGCCGATTTTTGACGGAAAAAAGTTAGTTTTGTCCGAACAACTTATCGTCAATAAGTAGTCTTAATTTACCTAAAATGTCAAATCTTATGCAATACGGCATTTTTTGGGCAAAAAATTTACTTTTTTTGTTTTGGTGCATTTTCTACTTTTTCATATTTTTTTTAGCAAAAGCCCAAAACGGGGAAAAAGCTACGGGGCTTTACGAAGACTATAATTTTGCCTTTTTGAATGAAAAAAAATGGTGGACTGCGGATTTTGACAGGATGAAAAATCGTTTTCTTGCCGAGAAAAAAACAAGCATGCGCCTGTCAAATGTTTTTCGGAAAACTGCCTGTTTCGAAGCCTGTTTCGGGGCGAATAACGACGCAATTCGTTCGGCAGACAGCGCGATTTTTTTTGCCTCAAATGAAAAAGAAAAAGTATTTTCGGCGATTGATAAGGCGAATTATTTAATGAAAGAGGGCTATTTTGAAGACGCATTTTTTTCACTTGCCGGCGTAAAAAATGTTTATTCACCTCATTTACAAGCGTATATGGAGTTTCAAAAAGCAAAAATTTTTTTGAAAGTCAATGAGGAAACGAGGGCAAAATATCATCTTAAAAAAGCCGCCGACACTTTTGATATATACAAAGATACGCTCGGAAAAATCCTTTGCTCGGTTCAAGAAGCCGAAATTTTGTTACATTTTAATAAAACGGACAAAGCCCTCGAAATCGCCTATCTTGCGCTCGAATGGTCAGAAACGATGCCTGAAAAGTTCGAAATTTTGACCGTTTTGAACCTCATCGGGCGCATTCACATAGACAACAACAATTTCAAAGCCGCTTATGATACTTTTTCGAGTGCATTGAGCATCGGAGCGTTGAATGAATATCCCTACTTTTGTTTGCTCAATTCGATTGCGATTGCCGAACTCTATCTCCTTCAAAATCAAGATGATAAGTTTGAAAAAATGCTTTTTAACGCTGAAATGACGGCGAAGCAAAAGGGCGAAAATCTTTTGTTGCTAAAATCTTACGAGCTTTGGAAATTTTACTATCGCTCGGGCGAAAACCCCGAACAATTGTTGCAAAGCACGGAAAATTACGATGTTTTGCTCAAACAAATTAGCCTCGAAAAAAATAAAAATAAACTTGCTTTTATTGATGATTGGTCAATGCACCAAAATGAGCACAACGAAAACGAAAAGTTGAGCAAAGAAATTGTCATGCTTAAAAGAAGCGAAAACAACCTTTTTATCCTTGCCGGAACAATCAGCGTATTTTTTCTTCTTTTGGTTGCACTCCTGATTCGCAACCTTTTGCTCATCAAAAGGCACAAAAACACGGGCGTTAAAATTGCCGCTTTGCAACAGCAGGTCAGTCAAAAACAAGCCCGTTTGGAGGTTTTGAACAACGAACTTGTGAAAGTACGCGAAAAAAACAGCCGTGAAGTTGCGCAAAAAAACAGTCTTGAAAAGCAATTTCTTATCATGCAGACGATTAACGAACATTATGAAATAGACCTTAAAAAATTACAACACTGCGTCTTGCAAAATGCCGAATTCGTCCGAAATAATTTCGGAGAATTTTTTGCCTATCGAAATACGAAAGAAGAACTCAGCGGAAATTTTTTTTGGTCGGGTTTTATTGCTAACAAAAATGACGATTTTCATGATAAAATTTTGCTTGTGCTTGTCAATAATACTTATTCGGGCGCAAAAAGCGTTGCGCAAAGTATTCTTTGCGCCGAAATTTTAAATAATATTGCTTACGAACATTTTATGGACAATTTGCAAGAAATTAAGTCGCGTTTGTATTTTGAGTTAAAAAAAGTCAATATGAGTTATAAATCGGTTGTTCCGATAGAGCGTTACATCACATTTTCATTGGCACTTTACAACACAACGCACAAAACTATCAAAGTTTTTGACGAACATAATCACATTTGCATTATCAAAGACGGAATTTACGCCGAAACGGAGCAGCACGAGTTAGAAATTTCATTTGACAACAGCAACCGACTGATTTTCTACGCTTTCAGCGACGGTTTTCAAGACTTAAAAGGCAGCGAAACAAAAAGAAAATTCGGAAAAAATCGTTTTCGCGCAATGCTCACAGAAATGCACTATGAAAAGCCTGCCAAACAAAAAAAATTGCTTGCTGAAACCTTATCCGGTTGGCAATCTGATGCTGAACTTATCAGCGATGTGTATGTTGCGGGCATCATTTTTTCGGAGGGAGAATAATGGAAAGAGCACTTTTTTTAGACCGGGACGGCGTTATCAACCGCCGTTTGCCTGAAGATTACGTCAAAACACCGGAAGAATTGTCGGTTTTTGATTATGTTGCTGCGCTTTTACCGGTTTTTAAAAAATATTTTGACCGCATATTTATTGTAACTAATCAACAAGGCATCGGAAAAAAATTGATGACGGAGGAGGATTTAAGGCTTGTGCATCAAAAAATGCTTCACGAAATTGACTTTGAAAAAAAATTGATTGATGCAATTTATTTTTGTCCGCATCTTGCGCAAGCTAAATGTACTTGCCGAAAACCCGCTGTCGGCATGGCTTTGAAAGCAAAAAATGATTTTCCGACAATAAATTTGAGGGCTTCCCTGATGGTCGGAGACAGTTCATCGGATATACTTTTCGGAAAAAATGCCGGCATGAAAACGATTGCTGTAGGCGGTTTATGCGATGAAAATGCAAATTTTACGGCAAAAGATTTAACAGAAATTATTCAAATATTTGATAAGATTTGAGCGTATTGTTTCGCTGAGTGTAGTCTTTTTATGAAATTCGGGAGCTGTCGGGAGGGGTTGCTGATTGTTTTTTTGGGGAGGCGAAGTTGCTTGCGGGGACACATGCGAGGGCGGGGAGGCTAAGCCGATTTCATTCAAAATAACGATACCTGCGGCTTTTGCATCTTGGTCGAGCGCAGCCATTGCATCGGAAATGTAAGAGGCGTTAGCCATGTTTTTTTGGTGTTTGACACAGCTTTTGGCGACATCAATATGCAAATGAGCGGGCAGAAGCGAGATAACCAAATCGGCGTTCACGACTTCATTTTCCAACTGTTGGCTATTGCCCAAATCGAAATGAAATAAAACAGCGTTCGGATGATTGGCTACCACTTTTTGAGCGTGGGACAAATCTTTATCGCCAATACGCAAAAGCCATTGGTTGGTGCTTGCTTCTTTGAGCAAATATTGAATTAAGAAAGCAGATGATTTTCCTGCCCCTAACAAAAGAATATTTTTCATTTGCAAATAAATTGTTTGCGTAAAGGTAGCAAAAAAATATTCGTAGTGCTCAAATGGATTTCTTTTTTCGTTTGATTTACCGTTTCATCAGCGCAATGATTTCTTCTAAATCTTGGATTTTGGATTCTAAGTGGTGGAGTTTTTCTTTGAGGAATTGGTTTTCTTGGGCGAGAAGTTGGTCTTGATAGTTATTTTGTGTTAAAATTAATCCCGATTGTGTACTGTCTTGAATAGTATTTACGTAATAAACATTTTTTTCACCCAAACTTATCAATTCAAAAATATCGGTTTCAAAAAAATTGGCGATTTTTTCTAATTTAGGAATATTCACATTTACTCTGCCTTGCTCAATATAGCCGTAATTCGTCAAAGACATACCCAAACTATCCGCAACTGCTTCCTGAGTCAAACCTTTGCGAACACGCAATTCTCTTATTTTGTCTCCGATGTGCATAAAAACTAAATTAAAGTTGAAAAAATACCAAATAAAGTTGGGTGCTAAAAAAGTATAGCTTGTACCTACCTTTGCAAAGGTAATTAATGTTTTTTTGATTTTCAAATAATTGAAAAAAATAATTTCTTGCGGTTGCCGAAAAGCATGAGAGTAGGTATAATTTTTTTATTTTTTTTTTGTTTATGTCAAAAGTTGTTTTACAGAGCAGAAATATTGTTTTCTCTCTTCTTGTGGTTATTTTTTTTTTAATTTCCGTTCCTTCGGATGCGAGACCTTTTTGGGGTTCAGAAGTTAGCAACATTACGTCAGGTACAGTTGTGGGCAATCCTTGTTTAATGACCATAACTACCCACTACAATTATTACGTTTTTGGAATATTGGTGGATACTTACTCAGAAACTGAGTACGTGGTAGTTCCGTGTCCTCAATAAGTTAAGTAATTTGAAAATGTACGTTAATTGTAGTTGTTTTTTTTATTGCAATTTAAAAAGTTTCAGATTTGATATGTTGAAAATTGACTTGGTAAACATACAGACCTGAAACTTTGTTTAATAACATTTTGATTTTTTCTC
>JBPOJO010000524.1:0-2437 GCA_052033485.1 Bacteroidota bacterium
TGTTCATCTCTGTATTTGTTGTGTTTAATTCGGTGAATATCTGTCCACACATCAGAGACTAAAGAGCCGAAAGGGTGCAAAATTGGCTTTTTCCCCCCATAATCTTTGGATAAATATTTACTTTTTCTGTCCCTTTTGTGGGGATAACGCACTTCATAAAACTTTAATTCTTTAATGTTTTTGGCGTAAAAAAGAATTCCGTAATGGTTAGGTTGCAAAGTTTTGCCCATTGGCATTGTCGGTGCGTCCCACGAAATCCAATGTTTGAAGTCGGCAACTTTATTCAAAAAACTTGCATAATAAGTAAGCCATTTGGGAATATTATGCAAATAAATTGAGCCTGTGGGTTTGGTAACTCTCACCATTTCTAATATCCACGCCTCGCACCACTCCAAATAATCTTGCAAAGCCAAACTGTCTTTATATGATTTGTAGCCTTTTTTGAGATTAAAAGGCGGGTCGGCAAAAGTCATATCAACCGAATTGTCAGGAATTTGTTTTAACAAATCCAAGCAATCTCCTTGATGTATTTTATTCAAAAATGGCTCTGTCATTTCAAATTTTGCTTTAAAAAGTCCTTAAATCTCTCTAATTCGTCTTTGTGAAACGTAAAAACTTCATCAAAAGCCGTTATCATACGTTTCAAATCTCCCTGCCTCACGTACCAACCTATGCCATCAACAAAACCAATAAATTTTGCTTTGGGGTAATACTGCTCAATCAATTTTTTGATATTTCCTTCGGTTTTTGACTTGTCTCCTTGCCCTGACGAAGTTGTTACCAAAAACGAACTTTCTATGATAATTTGCGGGTTTGCCTTGTTTGGCAAAATGAAATCCATTGTCCGTTTTTCATCAAATTTATGCTTAAAAAGTTCTTCTAAATCTCCTTTTTCAAACGGAATTTTCAAGTCCTCTAAAATGGTTTTTATCAAAAACTCAGGATTATTTTCTGCCTGTCCCGAATAACTGCCTTTTTCTTTGTATCGCACCAAAGTGTCAATCATTGCAGGAATTTCAAAATTTAGTTTGGAAATAGACAACTTTTTGAGTTCGAACAAAGGTAAAGTTTGGGCTAAAAACGGAACAGTTGAACCTTCAAAGAATAGATTAACCAATCCTTTTCTGAAAAACTCGTTTTTCTTTATCATATTTTCCAAACGATTGTCGCTCCATTCTTTTACAGCCTCTGATTTTTCAGTTTCTCTCCATTTATCTTTGTGTAAAAGTTCGGCAAGTTCTTTATTTTCAGCCACACGTACCACAGTTATCAACCTTTTTAGGCTTTCATTGGCAAAACCTGTCAAAGCCAACAACGCACGCAAACCGTTTTCTTTTTCGGCTAATAAATTTTCAAAAATTCCTTTTTTAAGTCCTTCTGTTTCCACTTTGTTTTTCAGTACAAGCAAAGTTTCATTCAGAGAATTAATGTAGCTCTCGTATTTTTCCTGAAAAACGGGGTTGTAAAAGTAAAAGGTGTTTTTGTCTAAAACAGTCTTATATTTTTGTTCTGTCGTCATAAGGTAAAATTAGTAAAAAAAAACACCACACTATCACCACGCACAAAAGTACAAAAAAATTCATTCAAAACAAAAAAAAATCACCTCAGCTCTGCTTGTCGCTAAAGCCTCTGTCAAGTTTTTTTGGAAAAAAAATCGTTTTTCTTTCCAAAGTTTTACCCTTTTTTCGACCAAAAAGTAGGCACACAAAATAAAATTTCCAAGATTTTTTGCTGAAAAAGAAACGGATTTTCCGCCCTCTTTTGCGCAAAAAAACAGCATTTAGATTCCGAAAGAAAATACGCTTCTCAGAAGATATTCTTACAAAATATTAGCAATTACAGAATTATATTTTTGCTTATCAAACGTTTTTGAAAAATTCAAAATAAAAAAACTCCCTCAAAAGAGCAACAAAGTCTATTATTTTAAATTTTTCACGGTAAATTGCGCTTTTAATTCATCATTAACATTTCAATTTTTATGCGATATTTTCTCGGAGTAATTATCAGGGCTTGTTCATAAAAAATTTGCTCGCTGTTTTTTATCATTTGGCAGCTTAGCAAAAAAAGTATTGCCGGCATCTTGCCGGCTCATAAAAACAAAGTTCGTGAGCAAGATGCTCACGATACAATGCACAAATATCGGATTTGATTTTTTATGAACAAGCCATGTAGTAACTATAAAGCTTGCATTTTTACTGACGGCAAGCGTTACATTTCCGCAATAATATAGCTGCTTTTTAAAACCGGTGATGTCGAATTTGTCCGCAACGGGCATACTTTCGGTAACATCAAAGAATTTTTTTCGGGGGCAATTTTTGCAAAATAATTTTTTAAAACTAAAATCAGCCGCCGAAGTTTTGTATTTTTAAAAAACTTTTCCATGAAAAAATATTGCTTTTTATCCTTGATTTTTGCACTTTTTGCCTTCGTCGCGGAA
>JBPOJO010000553.1:0-4453 GCA_052033485.1 Bacteroidota bacterium
TATTTTTTTTTTTTTTTGATTTGTGCGTCCGTTTGAATTCGGACGTTTGTTTCACTTAAAAAACGATGTTTTTATGAAAAAATTAATTTTGGTTTTATCTGCCTTGCTAATGTTTGCAAGTGTGTTGTTTGCGCAAAATGCAAGTCTTGATTGCAATGATTGTTTTAACGGAAAGAAAAGCAAAAGCTCTATAACCGGATTGCACTCATGCAGCGGTTCAGGCAAAGATTGCATGAAGAAGTAATTTTATTTTTTTTTAATTGTGTCGTGTCCGTCTCGTGCGGGCACGATGCTCATTTTTATTAATACAATGATGAAAACCGTTCAATTGATTATTTTTTTCGCGCTGTTTTGTGGAGCGTGTTCGGAGAAAAAACAAGAAAATGTAATTTTTTCCTCAACCAAACCTCAAAAATCAGAATTTGCGTCAGAACGCAAGATTGCCCTGAAATGTAACGGCAACCCGTACTTTTACGGACAAACCAACGTTTGTGTTTCAGACAAAGACAGCTTGTACTCGGGCACGGACATTGAAGAAACTGCTCTTTTTATTTATGACCTTGCAAAAAACGAGCTTGTTTTAAAATATTCTCCTCCGAGTTCCGGTCCGGATGCTTTTCATCTCGACTTGTTTTATGTCAGCAGCAGAGATTCCATTTTTATTTTTGACAAAAAAAAGGCTGAACTGCGCCTAATTGATATTGAGGGCAATTTGAAGAAGAGTATCAGCCTTGCAAAAGTTTTTGACAGCCTCAAAAATACGGGTTATTCTTGCTATATTGAACATTATTCAGCAAACAGACTTGTTTTTTCCAAAGGACAGCTTTTAATCCCTCTTTATCCTGAGATAGAAAACGAGAAGCCCGAATTTTACGAAAAAGGCTACACGGCAAGCATTGACTTAAAAATGATGAGCTTGAAAATTTTTGGGAAATACGCCGAATCCGTAAAAGCGAATGCAAAGGGCTATTTTCCTTATGCCGCTAATGTTCAACTGATGCAATCGGGCGATAATTTTTGGGTTGGTTTCTCAAATGAACACTGTTTGTATCAACTGAATCCCAAAGAAAACGTTCTTAGCGAGGCATTTTGCGTTCAGAGCAATTATCTGCCCAAAGATTTTGACAGGCTACCCGGAAATGAGGATTTTCAAGAGCGAGATAATTTTTCACAAACAAATCCGTTCTACCAAACTTCATTAACGGGCTTCGGAAAAATATACCGCATTGTCAGACACGCACAACCGCTTAAAAATGAAAAAGGTGAAATTAATTCTTTTTTTGCGACTTCATGGTCAATTATTTCTGTCAATCCTGACGGCAGCGACGCGAAAGAAGTGTTGATGCCTGCTAATCAATATCGCGTTTCCGACGTTCACCTTATCGGCAAAGACCAATTTTTGGTAAGCCGTGAAAATGACCAAAACCCCGAAAATAATGAAGAATTGCTTGAATTAGAAATCATTAGCTTAAAATGAAAATTTTCTTAATGCTGATGATGTTCGCAATTTTTTTGCCGAATACGGCTTGCCGTGAGAATAAATATCGCTATGAAGAAGGCGTAAAATCGTATTTGTCTGTTCTCGTTTATGATGAAAAAAAACTTGTTGAAGAGCGCGTTTTGCTGATAGATATAGCCTGCAACTGCAAACAAACCTTATTGGAAAAAATTGCAGCTTATGAGAAAAAAGCAAATATAACGCTTATTTTGGTAGGGAGAAATAAAAGTATAACGGATAAATATTCACAATTACCCGTTAAAAAAGTACTTACCGACAGCAATGCAATTGCTTTTCGATACGAAACAGGGTTAGGAAATCCTCTGTTATTTCGTTTTAAAAACGGTGAAATTGCCGAGTATTTTTACCTTCATGAAATTGAGCAACAGTTGATGCCGGAAAATTAACACGGCTGTTACAAATTTTTGACGGGCAAAAACATTCGCAATAAAAAGTTTTTGCCCATTCTTTTTCGTTCTTACAGCTTGGCAAAATAATTCAAATAATAACCCTCGAAAGTGTACCGCGAGCTTGAGCTTGCGGATTTAGGGTTGCAAGCTAAAGCTCGCGGTACACTTAAACCTGCAAAACAGAGTTACCTTGCAAGATTGTATCCGATTGGAATATTTAGTGTTGTTTTTTGTTTTAACTCAAAAATCATTATGAAAAAATTAGGTTTGTTTTTGTGCTTTTTCTTATCGCTGTTTCGGCTATTTGCGCAACAAGAGGAAACTTTTACGCACGAACTTTATTACGCTAATCAGTCCGCCGATATATACGATTTATATATTCTTGGAGAAGAACAATCTATCGCCCTAACCGATTTCGGCATTGTTTTGCTCAACAAAAACAGAGCTTTTTCCGATACTTTCAAAACGAGTTGGCGACCCTACAAAGCGGAAATTATTGACAAAAATAATTTTTTAGCGATTACCGCGAATGAAATCTATCATCTGAAAACAGAAAACGGAAAACTTGTTTTGCAAAATAAAAATAATGAAGAGCAAATCCACAGCGCGATTTGTAACAAATTTATCGGCAAACTGATTCCGAACGCGTACACAAAAGTAATTTTTCTTGCCCTCTACAAGGGATTTTTTGTTGCTTATCATGCCGAAAAAGACGCGCTGAAAAAACTCAAAGAACCGCCGATATTTTTTGTCAGTAACGGAAATCAAATTCTGAATATCAATGAAAAAGAAAAAGCCGTGCAGGGTGATTTTGCCGATTACGCATTGTTTCAGTACAGTAAATATTGGGGGGCGGCAGGCGATAAGCTATTTTTTAATTTGCCGCAGACCAATAAAGTCTATTTTTTTGACACAAAATCAAGTACCGTTTCTTTTTTCAAATTTCCCGAAAATGAAAAAAGGGAAATTTTTCGCTTGCATTACGACCACATTGCCGAAAAGTTTTATGCCGTGGCGCAAAAAAATAAAAAAATTAAACTCTTTCGCCTTGATTTTGAAAAAATGACTTTGGTAAAAGTATCAGAAATATCTTTAGACGGAGATTTAATGCGTATCTCCGACAATCATTTGCACGTCAGGCGAAGCGTAAAAGAAGGTAAAAAACGCTTCTATGCACATTATTTGCATGACATTTATGGGGAAAATCAAAAAAATTCTTTCCTTGACACCGAAAAATAAACTTTGTTTGCAGCAATTTGCCTGATTACATCAAAAAATTTGTCGTCCTTTCCTAAATCAACCTAAAAATGAAAAAAATACACATCGGTTTTGTTCTTTTCCTGCTTTTCGCCTGCACAAAAGAATACAAATTAGAAAGCCCCGTTTGTCATCCGATTGAAAACGGAAATATTGAATTGCTCCTCCGTGATACGATTTTAGTTCCGGTTCCGGACAAAAAACCCTCGCGGCACAGACATCATCGCATTAAAGTTGAGAATGAAGAATTGATGTATTACGGCTTATCTCTGCAAAACAACGTTCTGACACTTGATAAATACAATTTGACAAAAAAAAAATTCATTGAGGCAATCGAATTTGAGCAATCAGCATTGAAACTACCCGGGAATTTTGATGTTTACAAAGATGAAATATTGGTGAGCTTTGAATATCCGCCTGCCCTCTTTCGTTTTGAAAAAAACGGCAAACTAAAAGAAAAATATTCATTTCAAGAGAGCGAGAATCAAAAGCAGGAATTTTTATTTGAAAATTTAGAAAGCTCACATTTTCCCGAAATGACAGCAGTGGACAAGGTTTTATTAACCCGAAATCCCGTTGATTTTTGGACAATTGAAGACAAAAAGAATATTCAATATTTTTCCGTATTTGACTTAAAAAATCACACTGAAAAAACATTCGGCTCGCCGGAAGGTGTATATACGGAAAATGACATTGAGTATCCTTATATTTTATCTTTTCCTTATAAATTGCTGACGGAAAAATTTGTCATTCTCTCTTTTCCCTTAGATTGGAATATATACCTTTATGACCGTCAAACCTCAACTTTAGTAAAAAAAGTTTGTGCATCCTCAAAGTTTTTCAAAAAGTTAAATATGCCGGACAAATTATGGGCATATTCGGACGAATCGCAGCTTGAAGTGAATCATTTGATTACAACCGGCAGCTTTGAACCCTTGTCATA
Organism: Bacteroidota bacterium; assembly: GCA_052033485.1. Taxonomy (GTDB): domain Bacteria; phylum Bacteroidota; class Bacteroidia; order Cytophagales; family Bernardetiaceae; genus JBPOJO01. Next base: position 4,109 of record JBPOJO010000553.1, read on the forward strand.
TCACGCAGACCTGCGAATGTACTCGCGTATTGTTGCGCACCCGCAGGACTTAAAAAACGCAAACGGAGAATTAAACAGTGATTTGAATCGCACATACAGCCTTCAAATTTTTGATGAGAATTTGCAAATAAGAGACGAGGTTAAATTACCAAAAAATTTCAATTGGATTTTTGCCGTAAGTATTCCCGAGGGCTATCTTGCGGCAGGTTGGGCTGAAAACACCATTCAAGACGATTATTTGCCATTTACGTATAGGTTTGTTTTGAAAAGCAATAAACGACAGGCTTTTTGAAAAGTTTGTTCAAAATCTTCACTATTTGTAACGAATAAAAACTTGGAAAGCTT
>JBPOJO010000124.1:0-5464 GCA_052033485.1 Bacteroidota bacterium
AAAATATTTTTAGTGCCCTGTTTCAAGGTGATGCGAACAACATTATATTTTTTCTCATTCAGACAGAGCGGCTCCCAATCAAAGTGCGCACTGACCTGATGATAATGCTTCCCTTTGATAGTTATCCGTTCAATTTGGCAAACCATTTCGTTGGCAAAATCTTTGTCTAATAATTTCTTAAAGGCTATTTTTTTTGAAATATTACCTTTTTTTGGTATATATCGATTTTGTTTCAGCCGACAAACGCGAAGTTTTCAAGAAAAAAAATAATTTTTCTGCGAAAACATCATTCGGAATAAAACTTGCTTGTATGCGAAATTAAGTAGGTCAAAATCGGCAGGCTGCCCGTGTCGTCGGTCTGTTCTTGACATCTTTCATAAGGACACTGCTGCATAAAAATGGAAATTGTAAAGAATTTTTTAGAAAGTTTTTGCAAAACAATTTTTTTTTGTTTATTTGTGCTGTCAAGCGTTCCGAAATATTACTAATATGACAAGCTCCGAAAAAAAAGCTCTTTTGCTTCTAAAGTCAATCATTTTTATGTATCACGGCTTGGACGATTCCGAGCAAGCAATCCTCATTGAATCTGCCGCCGAATTAGACGCAGAGGAAGAATTAAAATGGGTAAATGAATTTATTGCTGAAGATTATTACGATGCTTTCGAAAAGTCGCGTGATTTTCTCAAAGAGCAAATGATGTCGCTTGACCGCGTAAAGAGGCTTGAATACCTCAAAAATGTTTGGTCGGATAATATGAAAAAAGGCTACATCAGCGAAATGGAAGCGATGGGAATGCTCAAATTGGCAAAAGATTGGGAAATTGAGCGTGATTTAATTACAGCAATAAAAAAGTGAATTATCGGCTTTGGTCTTTTTTTTTGCCTTATTCGTCGATTTTTTGCCATAAAAACAGAATACTGCAAGAATTTTGCCTTTTTACCGTAAAGAATTTGTGCACACCCGCATCGGTGCGTTGTGCAACACGACAAAATGCCTGCGGCTTTTCGGTCGTTTGTTTTTTCAAAAAATCATCATTTTATAAATTTTCGGGCTTATGACGGAATGGTTTAACAATTTAAAAGTAACCTACAAATTAACATTCAGTTTCTCAATAGTTGCCGTACTCGTTGCGATTGTGGGTTATTTGGGGTGGAGCGACATCAACCTGATTAAAGAACGTTCGGATTTGATGTACGAAAAGCATCTTTTAGGCATTCGCTACCTCACACATATTGCGGAGGCTTATCCTTTCACTTTGGTCAAAACCCGCGACATTATTTTGGCGGCGAATGATATTGCGCAGGATACCTACCGAAAAGAAATTTTTCAGTTGGAAGGCGACATTGATGAATGGAGTGAAGAATTGGAAAAAACAATGATTGAAGACGAAGAAAAGCGAGTCTTTGAAGTCTATAAAAATACCATGATTGAGTTCCGCGAAACCCGCAACGAACTTTTGCTGCTCGCCTCCGAAGACGGCAAAAAAGACCTTGCGACGCGAATGTTGTATCACGAATTGCAAAGCAAAGCTGATAAACTCAAAAAAGTCATTGATAAATTGATAGTTTTGAAAGAAAAATTAGCCGCTTCCGCACAAGAGCTCAATCGCACTACTGCTTATGAAGCTATCGGAACTTTGCTCAAACTTGCAATTTTGGCTCTTGCTTTGACCGTTGTAATCGGAGTTTTTGTCTATTACAGCATCAGTTTGCCGATTTCTCAACTCGAAAATCGCTCTTCGCGCATTGCGAAAGGTGACCTTGATGCTAAAATGAAAACTACCCGAAAAGATGAAATTGGTTTGATGATTCGCAGTTTTAACAGCCTTGTGGATAGTTTGGATAAAATGGTGCTTTATGCCGATAAAATTGCCGCAGGCGACTACGCATCACACGTAGAACCGAGAAGCGATAAGGACAAATTAGCGCAGGCGTTGAACTCTATGAGTGATTCTTTGCGCGACCAAAGTTGGTTAAATAATTCAATGAATCAGCTCAACACCTTGCTTTCGGGGCATTTTACCTTAAAAGAAATTGCCGAAAGAACCGTCAGTTTTTTAGGGCGTACGTTGGAAGCGGGCGCAGGTGCGCTTTTTATTTATGACGATAAAAAACACAAACTCAAATTGTTAAGCACTTTTGCTTACGTCGAACGCGATGCACTTTCCGCCGAATTTGACATCGGAGAGGGTGTTGTCGGGCAGGTTGGGTTTGAAAAAAAGCCTATCATTCTCAAAAATATCAAAGAAAAACGCGCCATTACGACGGGCACTTTGAGCCGCAACGCGCTGAATACTTTCACTTTTCCATTATTGTACGAAAATGAACTTTGCGGAGTCATTGAATTAGCCTCTTTTGAGCCTTTTAATTCGCTCAAACAAAGTTTTATTGATGAAGCCGCGCAGCTCATAGCCTCTCATATTTACTCCGCTTTGCAGTCTGACCGCATTTCAATTTTGCTTGCAGACACCAGAAAAGCACAGGAAAACGCTACTCAAAAAGCTGCGGAAGTCGAAAAAGCCAATGAAGCTCTGCTCGAACAACAAAAAGTTTTGCAAAAACAATCCGAAGAGTTACAACAACAAACGGAGGAAATGATGCAACAATCGGAAGAATTGCAGCAAACAAACGAAGAATTGCAACAACAACAAGAGTTGCTCGAAAAGCAAAGCCGCGAACTGCACACAAGAAACCAAGACCTCAATGTTACGAAAGCAGACCTCGAAAACAAAGCAGCCGAACTCGAACGCGCAAGCAAATACAAGTCTGAATTTCTTGCCAACATGTCCCACGAATTGCGAACGCCCCTTAATTCGATTATTCTCCTCTCCGATATGTTGAGAAGAAATTCGAAAAATGAAAAAGATTCTCAAAAAGCGGGCATTATTTATCAATCCGGCAATGATTTGCTCACCCTCATCAATGATATTTTGGATATATCAAAAATTGAGGCGGGTAAAATGACCATTAATATTCACCATTTTCATTCAAAAGAACTCAAAGAAGAACTCTTTTTGCTTTTTGAAGAATTGGCAAAACAGAAAAAACTCAAATACGAAGCAATTGATGAAATCGGCAACGAACTTGTCAATGACAAAGAAAAAATTAAGCAAGTGCTTAAAAATTTCCTCTCCAATGCTTTTAAATTTACAAAAAACGGCGGTGTTACTTTAAAAATAGCACCCTCAGGCGTAAAAAATTTACCCGTCAAAATCAGCGTTATTGACACCGGAATAGGTATTCCCGAAGAAAAACAGCAAATTATTTTTGAGGCTTTTCAACAGGCTGACGGCTCCGTTTCACGTGAGTTCGGCGGAACAGGCTTAGGGCTTTCGATTGCCCGCGAAATGGCGCGAATGTTGGGCGGCGAAGTCGGTTTAGAAAGCAAAACAGGTGCGGGAAGTACTTTTTTCCTGCTTTTGCCCGACAGAAATACTTTGATAGAAAAAAGCAACAATGCCAAAAATATCGAAGTGCTTTATGAACCCAAAAAAGGACTTACCGAACAAGCAGAAGAAAAAGTCAGAAGAGCCGTTCACGCCTATCAACCGCGCACGAATCAGTTGGAAATAGAAGATGACAGGAATAATATTTTGCCGAACGACCGCATTATTTTGATTGTCGAAGACAACATTGATTATGCGAACAGTCTTGCGGAAATTTCACGAAGTGTCGGCTTCAAAACGGTCATTGCGAACAGCGGTAATTTGGCACTCGAACTTGTGCGCAAATTTAATCCTGTCGGCGTACTCTTAGATTTGGGGCTGCCCGATATTTCCGGCGAGCAAGTTTTGAAAGAACTCAAAAGCACTTTGGAACTTCGGCACATTCCCGTTTCGATTGTTTCGGCAAGGGATAAAAATCGCAATCTCTTAGAAATGGGGGCGGTAGGCTATTTGCAAAAACCCGTTGAGGCTCGTTCTATTCGCGAAACCGTTGTCAGATTGGGTGAAATTTCCGGAAAATATCCTAAAAATATGCTCATTGTCGAAGACCACCCCGGTCAGAGAAGAGCGGTCATGGAACTTTTGTCGAGCGAAGGGATTGTTTGCACCGGCGTTGATTGTGAGGAAGATGCTGTTTTTGAACTGAAAAAGGGCGATTTTGATGCTGTTATCGTAGACATGGGATTGCGACAAGGCAACGGTTTGAATGTTTGTCGATATATTTCTGACCAAAAAATGCACATTCCCGTGCTGATTTATACCGGAAAAGAACTCACGGAAGCGGAAAGAAACGAATTAAAACTTTATTCCGTAAGTATTTTACCCAAAGGCAGTTCGCCGAATGTCTTACTTGACAAAGCGCAATTATTTTTGCATAAAGTCTATAATCATTCACTTGATGCGCAAGACGGCATTAAGCCTGAGGCATCGGGACTGCTCGATGAGCTTGAAAATTTAATCGGAGTAGCTTTGCAAAATGAATACAAGCGCGATGATGAAGAATATTTAACCAAACAAGAAATCGCGGAAAATAATATTCCCGTTGGAGAAAAAACTGCCCAAGCCGAACAAAATACGGAAACAGACAATTCGGAAGAGGAAGTCAGTGCGGGACAAGTTGTCAACGCGGCACTCGAAGCAATTCTCGCCGACGAAAGCGAAGCTGCCTCGTCAGGTGTTGATTTGAAGGGAAAAAGAATTTTGATTGTAGACGATGACGTGAGAAATGTTTTTGTCATTACTTCCGCTTTGGAAAATCATAATGCGCAAATTTTTGAGTCGTTTAACGGCAAAGAAGCCATTGATTTTCTCAAAGACGGAAATGATGTGGACTTGATTCTCATGGACATCATGATGCCCGTCATGGACGGTTACGAGTGTATGCGCGAAATTCGGGCAAGCGAAAAATACAAAAATTTGCCCATCATTGCTGTTACCGCTAAAGCACTCAAAGGCGACAAACAAAAATGCCTTGATGCGGGCGCGAACGATTACATGACCAAACCGATTGATTACAAGGTACTTCTCGCGCTTGTTGAACAGTATATTTGTAAATAATTTTCGCCGCAAGATGCGAAAAATGTACCGCGAGCTTTAGCTTGCGACCTCAAATTCGACGGAAAATGTACCGCGAGCTTTAGCTTGCGACCGCAAATTCACAAGCTAAAGCTCGCAGTACATTTCGACGGAACAGTATATTTTTTTACACGGCAAGCAATTTTAAGTAATATGACAAGTTAAAAGTGCACTTTGAGAAGTTCCTTGCTTTCCCAACGGGATACAAGGTTTATAGAAAAAATTCGACAACAATATTCTGCAAACCCAACGGGGTCGCAAAATACTTAACATATATGAGCTACAAACTTATGATGCCTAAGGCATCGGTTTTCTCGCGGTTGTTTGTGCTTCTTGTCAGCGCAAGCCTTTTTTGTTTCAATCAGTAACTAACATTTTTTCTGTCCCATTACTTATTCCCTTTTGGGTGATAAATTCGTACTTTTTTTGTAGCACGATTTTCCA
>JBPOJO010000134.1:0-2600 GCA_052033485.1 Bacteroidota bacterium
TCGAACGCATTTTAGGGATTTTTTTTCAAAAAAAAATATAATTTCGCAACCTTTAGGTTACGGTACATTTTGTTTTCGGAACCTAAAGGTTCGGTACATTTTGATTTCGCAACATAAAGGTTCGGTACATTTTGTTTCGTTTTCAAAAAAGTGCCGCACACATCTTGTTTTGGCAAAAATAAGGCAAACATGATTTGTGCGGTACTCTTTTTGAATTTATTTAAAAAATATATAACCAATCCGAATATTCATAGACAACGCTCTTCTGACCTTATTGGGTTCGTAATCCATAAATTCCGTGTCCGCCTCCCACATTTTTCTAAAACCGACTCCGAGCGACCAATCAAAAACTACCCGATTGAAAAATGAAGTCGGCGAATCATCGAGGATATGTTGCGAACCCGCGCGAAGGTGAAAAACAAATGCGCGGTCAATGCTGCGCCCTGCTTCCCTTCTCCAAAATTCGGCACCCGGAATATCAGGGTTTGTGTCAACAGGTACATTTTTCATTATTGCGCCGTTGTCCTGAAATTTATAAAAAGCATCGCAACCGATATAAGGACCGCGATACGATGCTCTTGCAAGCGGCGAAAGATAAAAGCGGTATTCCTGACGCACGCGATAGCCGAAAATACTCTCGCCATCCTCGCTGTCTAAGGTTGTTCCGTAAATCATTCCGACCTCCGTCATCATGGAAGTTCGCGCATTGAGCGGGTATTCCGCGCCGATTTGAAGAGCAGGGCTGAGAGGGTCTAAGAGCGTTAAGGGCGAAATTTTTAAAACCAAAATCGTTTTATTCGCCTGAACGGAGTCTTTTTTTTCAAGACTTTGTGCCAAGATATTTTGCGAAAAAATGCCGCAAAGCAGTAACAAAAACGCGCTTATTTTTTTCATTTTTTTACATTTCGACCGGAATTTTACTCAATAATTTCAGGTCAGGGTTAGAAATATCATTTTTGTAAGAATACTGAAATAAACCCGATTTGCCGATAACCATCAAAATATTGTTAAATGCAATGAGGTCATAAGCTTCATGCGAAGGGTTCAAACCTATTTGCTGCGGCTCTGTCGGATTTATCAAGCCAAAAGTTTTAAAACCATTTTTGCCCTCACAAACAAAAAGCAAATTGCCGTCCAAGCCTAAACCGTAAGGGCTTTGCATTGGTTGGTTACGCAACATTCGCGGATTTTGCAAATCTGTTATGTCAATAATATCAAGCGAATTTGTCGCGCTGCCGCATTCATTTCCGCCGCGCAGGGTTACGTACGCATAGTTGTTTTGCACAACAACGGGGTCGCAAGACCTAATGTGCGAATATGTGCTCAAATACACGGGGGACGAGGGAATGCTGATGTCGTAAATATCCATGCCGGTCGTCGTTCCGAAAAATAATTTTGAGCCATAAGCAAAAATAGTTTCGACACCGCCGCGCAAATCAATTTTGTTTTCATACACCGGCTTAGCACCGTCGCTGATGTTAAAAATTCGTAAATCAGAACTTCCGGCGACATACAAACGATTGCCGACTATCGCAAAACGCGCCATTGAGCCTGCTTTTCCGGTTGTTCCGCCCGAAAAATCGGGAGACGCAGCACTTCCGTTGGAATCGCTTTTCTCGCAAGACATAAAAGGGAGTGCCATTAAAAGGCACAAGATAAGAAATTTATTTTTCATTGGTCAATTTTTTTGAAGTGAATTTTTAACGGTAACATTCGGCATTTTTTTCATCGGTAATTCTTTCCCAACCGACAACAATACCTTTCGAGGCATCGGGACATTCAAAGCGCACGCCCGTAAAATCGGGATAGTTGAAAACCGGAAATACATTTTCGGTTCTGCTGAGGACTTTTGCATTTTCGGGCGTGCTGATGTCAATCGCAATCAAATCACCCATGTTTGCCGCATAAAGTATATTGCCTTTTATCGCCACATCGCGACAACCGGGAATACTCAAAAAATGCAAATTATGAGGATTTTTAGGGTCTGAATTGTCAATAATGTGCACGCCTTTGTCCGATTCGCCGATGTACAGCAATCTGTCCTTGTAATAAATTTTACCCGGTGATTTGAGGTTTTGCGCCGGCATGATTTTGACATTGCGTGCTTCTTCCGCGCTTACGTAAATCGGGCGGTAGACAGCTTGATAGAACGGTTCCGAATCATTTGCCGAGTTATACCGGCAAGAAGAGATTCCGATTGCGACTACAAAAAGCGCAATCATTGCACGTAAAATTGTTATTTTCATACGTTTTTTCTTACATGACGCACACATAACTTTTTTCGTTGCAATAAACTAAAAAAAGGTAAAAAAGCTTTACTGACAATGCCGTAAAATTAAGCCAATTACATCATAAGGTTTTAAAAAAATCCTTATGATGAAATTGGCTTTATTTTTCAACAGACTTTTCATCGTCCTTGTTTTTTCTTACAAATGCCTGTTATACAATGTTTTAGTCAGCTGAACAACTTGTTAATTCAAATTGTAGCTCAGACTCAACATAATTCTCCGCCCAAAATCGGGGAGTTGATTGGGCTTGTGATATAGTGCACTGTTCCAATTTTGCGCATCGGACATCAATACATTCCAAACAGGCATGTT
>JBPOJO010000339.1:0-10030 GCA_052033485.1 Bacteroidota bacterium
CGCCGCATTTTGTCCCTCATAAGCGAACGTTCAGGTGCTTTTTTTAGGGGAGATACTTGGCTTTCCAATCATTTCGGCTTGTTTTTAAGGCTTTGCTTTCTTTGCGAAGTGAATTAATTTCTTGTCCGCGAGATATTGCTTTGTTTTTACAATTATTTGCAGTATTTTTGCTTTGTCCGACGGACAAGTTCTCCTCTGTTTTTGGTCGATTCTTAACACAAAAGTAGGGAGAGTTTTTTGTTTTTTTTGAGCAGCCTACGTCTGACGATGCTCAGCAAGAATTTTTGCAGCAATTTTGCCGAATATAATGTACCGCAAACTTAGCTTGCGACTTTAAATGCACAAAACCGAAAGCTAATGCTCACGGAACATACCGGCAAAACAGTTACGAAATTTGTTGCCCTAAACCGTTTTTTTAGGGACTTGAAAACCTAAAAGTAAAACGTCATCAATTTGCACCTGACTGCCTTGCCAATTTTCCCATTTATCAATTAGCATATCGCGGTGTGTAGAAAAATCTGCCTCCTGCATATCTTCGAGCCACTCTCGCAAACGCCGTAAGCCGAGTTTTTTATTACTTTCCCACCCGAAAGTGTCCGTAACGCCGTCGGTAAATAGATAAACTGACGCGCCGTATTTTAAGTCATATTCTTTTTGAGTAAAAACCTTATTTTGGTGCATATAGCCGCCTATCGGAAATTTATCCCCTTTACATTCGTGGATAACAGGCTGATTATCAGCGTCATAAGTATATATCAAAACAGTTCTTTGTGCAGCGGCAAGCGTCAGCAGTTCGTTTTCCAAATCCAATAAAACAACGGAAATATCCATGCCGTCGGCGAGTTTTGAAGCTTCATCACTGACCAAAAGTGTCGTAATTTTGTCGTCGAGATGTTTTAAAATTAAACGAGGTTCGGTAATGTGATTTTCGGCAATAATTTGTTGCAATAAATCATTTCCGATAATTGTCATAAATGCCCCCGGAACGCCGTGTCCCGTACAATCTCCGACGGCAATAACAGCTTTATGCGCCGAGAGTTTGTGAAACCAATAAAAATCGCCGCTGACGATGCCTTTCGGTTGATAAAAAACAAAACTTTTTTGAATAAAAGCCTCAATTTCACGCCGATTCGGTAATATTGCTTGTTGTATCCTTTTAGCATATCGAACGCTGTCCGTAATTTGCACAAGAGCTTTTTCTAATTCCTCTTTTTGTTGATTGAGTTCGGTGTTAGCGCACACCGTTTCGACATTTTTTGCCTCCAAAAGTTTTCCGTAATTGAGATATTGCGCTTCAAATAATTTCAAACAGAGATAAAATGACAATAAAATCATTACCATAACCGCCCAATATGTCGTGTGAGGAGCAGGTGCGAGGTATTGTTGAAAATAATTCAGAACAATAAATCCCAATCCGCAAAACCAAAAAACCGCCAAACGAATTTTTTTATTGTCAATAAAGAAAAATGACAGCACACAAAACGGAAAAATAGCATATTTGCTCACATTTTGCTCTCCTTTGTAAAAAGAATACGCGCCGAAAATAAACAATGAGATTATAAAACTTGTGAAAAGAAGTGCAATCGCGTGCTTATATTGTTTTTTTGCATTAAGCCAAATCACCCCCGCAAATGCTGCCATCACAAGCGGGTGAAAAAAAGCAAGAATGCTCATTTTGAAGAGGAAAACAGAGATTTGATGCAAAAAAATGGCAATCACGACCATAAACGCCATAGAATTTACCAAACGAATTTTTTTTGCCGTCGTAAATTCTGTTTTGCCGTCTATTCCCAAATCAAAAAGTTTTGTAAAAAAAGCGTTCAACATTCTCTAAACTTTGCAGGCATAAAGCCTTTGTGTTAAAATAGTAGTTTTGTCGTGCCGAAATTAATCACATTTTCGACCCGTTTCATTAATGACAAATATTGTGCAAATATTTATACTTTTTTTGCAGATTTCAAAATTTTTATTTGACAAAACTAATATTTTGAAAAAAAAATAATAATCGCAAAAGTTTAGTGCCGATTTTGAATTTCTTTGCCTTAAAGATGTCTGTATAAAACGCCAAAAAAATTGCAATTTTATTTTGTCATTTTTTTTTTATATCTTTGATAAACAAAATATTACGAAGATGAAAACAGTCTTTTGGGCACTCTTCTTTTTTGCCACAACAACATTTGTTTTGGCACAGCCTCCGAAAAACGGAAAAAAATCTTGGAAAACGTTTGAAACTGTCGCATATTCCATTCAGTACCCCGACAGTTTGCAGCTCGATAACTCGCGAAATGACGGCACGGATTTTCTTATGCTCACGGCACAAACATCTGCGAATGACCTTTATAAAGAAAACATCAACTTGCTTGTGCAAGACCTCAGCGGAAAAGATATAGATTTAGCAAAATTTGTGTTAATTTCCGAACAACAAATCATAGAGGCTTTCGGAAAAAAAGGGCTTATCGAAAGTAAACGTTTGAAGGGAACTTCGGGCGAATACCAACGGCTCATGTTTGGAGGTAAATCCGGTAATTTTGAAGTAAAATGGCTGCAATATTATTTTGTAAAAAATGAAAAAGCCTACATTTTAACACTTACTTGTGAAGAAAAACAATTTGCAAATTACCTTGCTTTTTGTGAAAAAATTATGAAAACTTTTTTGCTTAAATAATCCTTTCAACAAAACAGGCTGTCCGAGAAATCAGACAGCCTGTTTTAATTCCTTTCAACTCCTAATTTCGTATTATTTTTGCAGCACGATTTTCAAAATCGTGCAGGCAAATTGGAATTTTACCCTTTATTTTGCAAGGATTCTATCACCCGAAAGAGAATAAATCCAATGCAGTTTATTGGGGAGTCGCCAAGCAAAAGATTTGCCGGTCAAATTTTTTATCATTGGCAAGAGCAGTTGCATCCGCAAGTTTTTTCGCTCTCCTCTTTATAGGATTTTCGCGGTTTGATGTTTAAAATTTGAAACATTTTTTCGTCAGCATCTAAACTGTTATTGGGTGTTGTGAGCAATTTATCGCCGGCAAAAATGGAATTTGCACCTGCCAAAAAGCACAAAGCCTGCTCTTCGGTCGACATTTGCGCTCGTCCCGCCGATAATCGCACCATTGCTTGCGGCATGATAATTCGCGCCGTCGCAATCATGCGAATCATGTCCCAAACAGGCACACGAGGCTGATTTTCGAGCGGAGTTCCTTCGACGGCAACAAGGGCATTGACCGGAACGGATTCGGGGTGTTCGGGAAGGGTGGAAAGTGTTTGCAGCATCGAAATTCTCGCGTCGTGGGTTTCGCCCAAACCGATAATGCCGCCGGAGCAAACAGAAATATTGGCATTTCTGACATTTTCGAGTGTTTTGAGGCGGTCTTGGTATGTGCGTGTTCCGACAATTTCGCCGTAAAACTCTTCTCCCGTGTCCAAGTTATGGTTGTAAGCATACAAACCGGCTTCTTTCAGGCGAAATGCTTGTTCTTCGGTCAACATTCCGAGTGTGCAGCAAACTTCCAAGTCCATTGCGGCAACGTCTTTTACGACTTCAATAATTCGGTCAAAATCGCGTCCGTTGCGCACTTCTCGCCATGCTGCCCCCATACAAAAGCGCGTACTTCCACTGTCTTTAGCTTCTTTAGCTTTTTCCAAAATGACTTCATTGGGCAACAAACCGTGTGCTTTCACGTCGGTTTGATAGCGAGCGGCTTGCGAACAATAGGCACAATCTTCTTGGCAACCGCCTGTTTTGACCGAAAGCAGCGTACAAACTTGCACTTCATTCGCTTCGTGATGAAGGCGAAAAACCGTTTGTGCGCGGTAAATTAAATCCATTATGGGCGAAAAATATATTTCCGCAATTTCATTTTTTGTCCAATCTCTTCGGATTGCCGTATCCGTATTTTGCATAAAAATTCTTGATTAATCAATGACGGCGCAAATTAAGCACATTTTTTGGCAAATTTTATAAAAAGCTGACAAAACTTATTTGTTCCGCTTATTTATTAATCACACTCGTAGGTGTTCGTCAATGTTGTTTGCCGTGTGTTGACCGGCGTTGTCGAAAATATATTGCCGTTTTTGTAAGACGTTATATTAGACAGTTTTGAGATAAGCAAATCCCCTGTGTATGTGCTTGTAGTTTCCGTTATTTGCGCAAGAAAATATTGTCCGCCTTGTTTCTCAAACTTTTCAGAGTGAGAATTATTTCCGGCATAGCTTACTTCATACTTTACATCTGTAGAAGTTTGCGTTATGCCGTTAAATTCTCGAAGAGTATGAATACGAAAAGCTAATTTGTCCTCAGAGTTGTACTGATTTGTGATGAAGTATTCACCGTTTGTTTCGGTTAAAATTTTCCCCGTGCCTGAATAGGTATATATATAATTTGTAACATTTACATTTTGAAAGATGCCTGCCGAGTTCTTAAAATAATCCTTTTGCGTTATCAAATCGCCATGACTGTTGTAAAAGTATTCATAATAAGATTCTTGCACTGCGCCATAAGTTAAAGAAGTAGCTTTTTGAATACGCTTAGAAACTTTACCGTCTGTATATTCTAAATTTTGCCGTGTTTCAGAATCAACTTGATTAGTTTGCATGTTAAAATGTTTAATAAAAATAGTTTCCTCCAACCCCGAAGAATTGTAAGTATATGTTCGCTCTTCACTCTTTTGACCGCTTATGTAAAAAGTAAATTTGTTTAACTTTTTCAAACTGTTGTACTCATATTCAAGCCTTTTGTCTTCATAAACACTTGTTTTGAGCAAACAAACACCTGTGGAGGTTTCAACGCTTTCTTGTTTACAAGAAGAAATGAAAAATAATGCCAAAAAAGCAATGGAAAAGGAAAAAAAACGTTTCATATTGAGAATATTTAGTGATTGAACTCATTTAAAAACAAAAGCAAAAAAGCGGTTTTCACGTTCAAATATTAGACATCTCACCTTCAAATCAAAAAACGATGAAAACCACACACAAAATTAGCATAAAAAAATTTTTCAACTTACATTTTGAGAAAAAAAAAATCAGGTCGCTGTATTTCGTTTCCTCTTTTCGCTATTTTTAGAGCCATCATGTATAAGCTCAAAACAGGCGTTCAGTGGCATTTATTGCCTTTAGAAAAATTCTTCAAGAAAAAGAAAATTAGCTATCAAACAGTGTTTTATCACTATAATTCATGGTGTAAAAGCGTCTTTTTTGAAAAAATTTATGCTGCTCTGATAGTGAAGCACAAGAAGTTTATCAAGCTGAAGATTATGAACATGGACGGCACACACACACCTGCCAAAAAGGGTGGAGAAGAAGTTGCATACCAAGGGCGGAAACAATGTAAAACGACAAATTTGCTCATCATTTCGGATAGTTTTAGTGTGTTCCCAAGCCATTAGCGGCAACCATAATGACCTTTTTAACATCAAGGAGCATGCCTCAAAAATGTTAACAAAACTATCAGGCTTATTTACTAATCTTAACAATACCCTACTGAATGCAGACTCCGGATTTGATGCAGATGTGCTTAGAGAAGTTTGTCGTAAAAATGGCATAACGCCCAACTTTGACATCAATAAAAGAAATACCAAAAATGAGTAAAAAAAGTGAATACGCTTGATTATCAAGTATATAAAGAGCGATTCTCTATCGAACAGCTTAACGCGTGGACGGATACAAAACACTTGCTGTCAGACACGAAACTTCTGCCATTAATTGGGTGCAATTGCATTATCTTGTCTTTTTTCTTATTTTTATAAAAAAAACATTTCAAGTTTAAGATTTGTTTTTAAATGAGTTCATTCTGTGGGCAAAGTTAAAGAGAAGTTAAAAAAAAAAATTTTTTCGGTGTAGCTTATATCCGACATAGGGCTTGTTCATAAAAAATTTGCTCGTTATTTTTTACCATTTGAGGGCATGAATTTTAGCCGGGCGATGCAAACAAAGTAAAGCAAGCATCTTGCTTACCTCATCAAAAACATAGTTTGTGAGCAAGATGCTCACAATACACTGCTCAAAAATCAGATTTAATTATTTATGAACATGTCCTTATATCCGACATTTGCCGCTGCATATTATTTAAAATTTGCAAATAGCAGCGGGAAACGTCGGATATAAAAAAATTGAGACGAGGCTTTTATCATCACAAGCGAAAAAAAACAGTGAATCAAGAGGTCGTTTGTGAAGACACAAAACAAGGGCGAAAGCAGGATTAAGGGAATCGTGCTGCAAAAAACAGGAAAGTTTTCCGAACTTGTCAGAAGTTTGCAAGAATAGGGAGAAAAAAATAAATCCCTATCTTTGCCGCAAAAATATCATAAACAATGAAAAAACACACTTTTTTGGCTTGCGCTTTGGCTTTTTTGAGCTTCACGGGCGCGGCACAGGATAAAAAGGAAGTAAAATGGGACATCAATGACCCCAAAGAACCTTTCAAAGAAATCGCTTTCAGCACCTCCGAAGGCACTTGGATGAATCTCGACGTGTCCCCCGACGGGAAAGAAATCGCCTTTGATATGCTCGGCGATATCTACCTCATGCCCGTTGAAGGCGGTGATGCCAAACTCCTGCGCGGCGGTTATGCTTACGAAGTGCAGCCCCGTTTCAGTCCCGACGGCAACAAAATTCTTTTCACCTCCGACACCGACGGCGCGGATAATATTTGGTATATGCAAAAAGACGGCTCAAAACCGCAACAAATTACCAAAGAAGATTTTCGCCTGCTGAACAACGCCGTATGGACTCCCGACGGAAATTACATCATTGCTCGCAAACATTTCACCAACACTCGCTCCGCAGGTGCAGGTGAAATGTGGCTCTATCACACCTCCGGCGGCACAGGCGTAGGACTCACCAAACGCAAAAATGACCAACAAGACGCGAACGAACCCTCCCTTTCGCCCGACGGTCGCTACCTCTATTTCTCCGAAGATATGTACCCCGGCGGCTATTTTCAATACAACAAAGACCCTAACAGCCAAATTTATGTCATTCGCAGGTATGACATGCAGGAAGGCAAAGTCAAAAATATCATTGAAGGTCCCGGCGGCGCGTTTCGCCCGCAAATTTCCCGCGACGGCAAAAAATTAGCTTTCGTCAGACGGGTTCGCGAAAAAACCGTCCTTTTCTTACATGACTTGGAAACAGGCGAACAAAAACCCGTTTTTGAAGATTTGGCAAAAGACCAATCTGAAGCATGGGCTATTTTCGGCGTTTACACAGGCTATAATTGGCTGCCCGATAACAAACACATTATTATTTGGGCAAAAGGAAAAATTTGGAAAGTAAATACCGAAAATAAAACCGCAAGTGAAATTCCTTTCAAAGTGCAGGCAAAGCACCGCATCACGGAAGCGTTAAAATTTGAACAAAAAGTTTTTTCCGAAAAATTTAATGCCAAAGTTATTCGGCACGCCCTTACTTCTCCCGATGGTAAATACTTGATTTTCAACGCAGTAGGTTTTCTTTGGAAAAAAGAATTGCCGAACGGAAAACCCGTCCGACTCACGCAAAGCAAAGATTTTGAATTTGAACCCGCCTTTTCAAAAGACGGCAAAACCCTCGCTTATGTTACATGGAGTGATGCCGAAAAAGGGGCAATTTTGACTTTTAATTGGACAGACCCAAAGGCAAAACCCCTTAAAATTTCATCGGAAAAAGGCATTTTTCGCCAACCGAATTTTTCTCCCGACGGTTCAAAAATTGCCTTTTTGAAAGAAGACGGCAACGAACATCAAGGTTTTTCTTTTTGCAAAAATTCAGGCTTGTATTGGACAGCAGCGAACGGCGGTAAAATGAATTTCATCGGCGAATACGGCGAAAAACCGCAATTTAACAAAACAGGAGACCGCATTTTTTATCACACGGGCGGTTTTCTGTTCGGTGCATTGGAAAAAAGTATAGCCTCTTGTCGCTTGGACGGAACGGACGTAAAAACGCATTTCACCTCAAAATACATGAATCAATACGCCCTCAGCCCCGATAACGAATTTTTGGCGTTCGGCGAGTTGCATCAGGTGTATTTGGCAGCCTTTCCGAAATCGGGCAAAACAATGGATTTGTCAGCCAAAACAACCGATTTTCCCGTGAGCAAAATTTCGCGTGATGCCGGCATTAATTTGCATTTTTCGGGCGACGGCAAAAAAATTCATTGGACTTTGGGCGAAGAATATTTCACCGACGAATTGCGCGAACGATTCAAATTTCTTGCGGGCGCGCCCGACAGCGTTCCGCCCGTGGATACGCTCGGCGTGAAAGTGAATTTAGAACTTTTGTCGGACGCGCCGAAAACTTTGATTGCATTCAAAAATGCGCGCCTTATCACAATGAAAGGCAAAGAAATTTTGGAAAATGCGACGATTTTGCTTGAAAATAATCGCATTAAAGCAATCGGAAAAGACATTGAAATTCCCGCAACGGCAAAAATTATGGATTGCCAAGGCAAAACGATAATTCCCGGTTTTGTTGATGCGCACGCACACGCGGGGGATTTTCGTTTTGGTTTGAGTCCGCAGCAAAATTGGTATTATTTCGCGAATTTGGCATTTGGAATCACGACGATTCACGACCCGTCTTGTAACTCTGAGATGTTTTTTGCACATTCGGAAATGCAAAAATCGGGCTTAATCGTTGCACCGCGCTTGTATTCCACGGGGACGATTTTGTACGGTGCTGACGGTGATTTTAAAGCGGTTATCAACAGTTTAGATGATGCCCGTTCAGCCTTGCGACGGACGAAAGCATACGGCGCGTTTTCAGTCAAAAGTTACAATCAACCGCGTCGTAATCAGCGTCAGTGGGTGATTCGTGCGGCACGGGAGTTGGGTATGCACGTTGTACCTGAGGGCGGTTCTCACTTTTTCCACAATTTGAGCATGGTTTTGGACGGGCACACGGGCATTGAACACAATATTCCTGTTGCGCCGCTTTTTAATGATGTTTTGCAAGTTTGGGGAGCGTCTAAATCGGGCAACACGCCGACTTTGATTGTTAATTACGGCGGGGTTAACGGCGAATATTATTGGTATCAAAACACGGAAGTTTGGAAAAATGAGCGATTATTGCGTTTTACTCCGCGCTCCATTGTTGATTCGCGTTCGCGTCATCGGACGATGATTCCGCAGGAGGAGTATGAAAACGGGCATATTTTGGTTTCCAAGTCATGCAAAAAGTTGACAGATGCGGGAGTAAAAATCAATGTCGGCGGGCACGGACAGTTGCAAGGTTTGGGGGTTCATTGGGAGATTTGGATGTTGGCGCAGGGGGGCATGAGTGCGCATGAGGCGTTGCAGGCGGCGACGATAAACGGGGCGAGTTATATCGGCATGGAGAAAGAAATCGGCAGTTTGGAGGTCGGTAAGTTGGCGGACTTTTTGATTTTGGAGAAAAATCCATTGGAAAATATCCGCAATACGGAAAGCATTACGCACACAGTCCTGAACGGGCGTGTATATGATGCGCAAACGATGCACGAGACACTTTCGCGCGAACAAAACCGCGCACCGTTTTGGTTTGAAAACAATCCGAGCGAACAAAATTTCCCGTGGCACGAAGAAACGCAAGGTTTTGAACGGCACATCTGCGGTTGCGGAAAGCATTAGGATATTCAAAAAAACTTCCTCCGTCTTCTGAGATAGGGGGAAGTTTTTTTTGAAGATAATGTTGTTTAGTTAAGGATTTGGAAAAAAAGACAAAAATATGTAAAAAAGAGATGACGACTTTCTGTCAATATACAACGCCTAAAGGCGTATTTTGTGCCGTTAGGCACTTGATATTGGTAGAAAAATGTTCCACTGCTATTTTTTGTTCCGTTAGGAACTATATATTTTTCACAAATTTCGTCTTTCCGATTGAGTATCAACGCTTAAATAAACAGCTTTGATGTTAGATTTTAAGAGCATGCACAAATTATAATTGTTGAAAATATCAATGCCGTTGTTTTTGTTTGTGACTGACATTCAAAAAAAAACTTAAAAAATTCGTTATGAAGCTCCTGTTTTACAAAAAGTGCGCTTGCCGTTTAAGCCCTTTCCCCCGCAAAGAAATTTTT
>JBPOJO010000410.1:0-3533 GCA_052033485.1 Bacteroidota bacterium
CTAATGGTTTTTTCGCAGAATGTTGAACGGATTTTTCGAAAGCAAGTGTAAAAAATGCAAGGGGGATTAAAATTGCGTGAATGTAAGAAAGTTTCATAATGAAGATATTTTTTTCGTGAAACTGCAAATAAGATTCCAAAATGGTTTTAGGAAAGAAAACAATGGTTAAAAAATTGTAATTCAATCAAAAATAAAGCCTTTTAGACAGTTTATTTTGTCTTGGTTGGCAAAAAAAATGAGTGTTTTGCAGTGTACGGCGAGCTTTTGCTTGCTAATATGAACAAGCAAGCTATCCTTGTGTACGGTCGAAAGCTAAAGCTCGCGGTACATTCCGGCTCGTCATGCGGTAGGTTTATGTGTTCAGTTTTCACCCAAAAACACCCTAAGGGCATTTTACATTCCGTTTTAGATGATAACAAATTGCTAAATTTTATTTTATTTTTTTGCCGGCACGATTTTTTTTGTAGATTAGTGCAAAGAATAAAAATATGAAATCAGTCTATACTTTTTTTTCGATTATGCTGCTTATTTTTTTCGCCGACATTCTTGCAAATGCACAAGAATCCGATTCTGTATTGATTTATCAATCAAAGGTTTCAGATGTTTTGGAGCTTAAAAAAGTTGAACAAGATGAGATAATGGTCGAAAGTGCGACTAAAATTGCTCAAAATATTTCCGAAGCTCCTAATTTAATCAATTTGATTGAGCGGAATGCCGTTCGCGAATACGGTTTTTTTGCCCTAAATCAAATTTTATGGCGGCAGGCAAGCTGTTTTCCTTCGCAGGATTACGACAGGCAAACTGTCGGCATGAGGGGAGTTTCGGAAGGGTGGAACAACAATCACTACCTCTTAATGATTGACGGATTACCGTTCAATGAAAATTTTTACGGAACTGCCATCACTTGGGAAGCAACGCCGCTTTTTTGGGCAAAAAATATTGAATTTTTGCGCGGCGCAGGTTCGGCATTATACGGTACAAACGCAATGAACGGACTTGTAAATGTGCAAACCGTTTCGCCGGCAGACCTTAAAAATAAATTTCAACTCCTCACGCGGGCGGGAAATAACGGTATGCGAATCCTCGACGCGCTGCTCGCGACCGAAAACAACCGTTTTAATCTCATTTTTAGTTACAACAATTTTAACACAAGCGGCAATAATTATGAAACGTATGACAATTCGGGACGCATTGACGAAAACGGAATATTGAAGAAATTTTATACGCGAGACCGCCGGAGCAGTGATTATTTTTTTACAAAAGTTAATTTTAAAGGAAAATTAGACGGTTTTTCTTTGCAACATCATCTTCAAAAAAACAATTATGAAACCGGTTTGGGGTGGCTTTTTGTCGTGCCCGACCGTCCGGAAGACCTTTACGAAATTCGCAATATGCTTTCAATAAGCTATAAAACGCCCTCTGCCTCAAAAAAATTAAAAAATGAAATTTCGGCAGTTTATCAAAAAAAATACATCAATTGGAATTTGAGAATGGTGCCCGACAGCACCAATTCTTACGGTATTTTTTATCCGCTCGGCTTAACAGAAATCATCAATACGGACGCGCAGAGCCTCTTTTTGCGCGCGCAGAGTGCCTACACGAATGATGCGGGCGCAACCTTTTTAGGCGGTTTTGAAGGCGATTTTTTTCTTTACAAGGGCGACCGCGTGCATTTGAGCAATGTAGATTTGATGAGCAGCTTTGAAACCCACCCCGAAAACCAACTTTTGCCTATGCCCGGCTTTTTGGAATACGGCGAAGGGCATTTGAAACAAAATTACGGCGTTTTTATGCAATATATTTCGCCCAAATGGTTTGACAAACTCACCTTAACGGCAGGTGCAAGGATTGATTATCAGCAACTTAGCTATACGAGCATTAAATCACAGGAGCGCGAAAATGTGAAAAAAACATTTTCGCAATTTAATCCGCGCCTCTCACTTGTGTACGAGTTTTTGCCCGACTTTTTTGCCAAAATGATTGCCGGAAGAGCGTTTCGCGCACCCGCTCCGACAGAAATTTTCGGTGCCAACACCGTTACGCTTGCCTCCAATATCGAACAATTGAAGCCCGAAACAATGAATAATGCCGAATTTGTGTTGAATTGGACGCATCAAAATCGAATCAACGTTCGTTTCAGCGGTTTTTATTCCGATTTTAGGGACATTATAGCTTACAGCACGCAAAATTATTCGCTCAGTACAAATATTTATTCCCTAAAAAATGCCGGTTTGGAATTTGAGGCGGATTGGAAAAGCACTTATTTTGACGGTTTTGCGAACCTCAGTTGGGTGAAAAGATTGAGCGAAACGATTGTCGACACGACAATTATTGCGACAGAAAAATTGACTTGGTCGCCTGCGGTTTCGGCAAAAGCAGGCATTATTGCCCGAAAAAATAATTTTTATGCCTCGCTCGTCGGGCAATTTCAAGGCGAAGTTTTAAGGCGAGCAAGCGATTTTTATTCGATGACAGCGAGCGACGGCTCACTTATTGAGACAGGAAATTACCGTCCTCAAAGTGTTCCCGCTTGGTATTCTTGCGACCTCAAAGTCGGCTACACCGTGAATAAATATGTTGATACGGCAATTTTTGTGTCCAATATTTTCAATACAAACAACTATCTCATAAAGACTTACGCATCTGCAATGGACTATCGAATGTCGCCGCGTCAAGTGCTTTTAGAACTCAAACTTTCTTATTAACCGCAGAAAGTGGCGCAAAAATTTATGTTCCTTTGATAAATTTTTTAATAAATTCCTCATGAAATTCGGGGTCAAAAACGTATTTGCCGACAAATTTGTCGCGCCACATTTCTTTGTCAATAATTAACTCTTCTAAATCCATTTGTATAAAATTTTCAACCTCAATGCGCTCTAAGTCAGCCGTAAAAGTATCGTTCCCGTGCGGAATTTGAACAATTAATCTGTCAAGAAAATACATTTTTCCGAGCAAACGAACGCCTTCTGTTATTAAAAAGCGGTGAATTTTTTCGCGCCCCGCAAAAAATCCCAAAAATGCTGTTTCTGTCATGGCGACAATCGGTTTTGACGCAATGTAATCTTCATAACTTTTGTAAAAAATAATCGTTCCTTTATTGCCGACCAATTTATAGGAACGAACAAAACCCGCAACTTTCAAGGAGAGGACGTTGAGGGTAAACATATCTTTTTCCGATTCTTTGTATTTTCTTAACTTGTCTTTTAAGATAATTTTAATTTTTTTACAAGGCACGACGATTTTGGCTTTAACGATTCGGTTCATTTCCGCATCTTGTGCCTTATCCGTAATTTTTAAAACAAGGTCGAGCGTTGAGCTGAAAAGGGCTTCTAATTCGGAAAATGCTCTTGTTTTTTCTTTTGTTTCAATTTTTGCCTCTTCTATTTCGTCAATCAAAGGCTCAAAAAGTGTTAATAAATATGAAAGTTGATAATAAAACGGACTTAGGGCTGTAAAAGTGTTTTTTTCATCTTTTTTTTTCTCCGTTTGGTCAATCATAAAATACCAAATTGCTTCCGAAAATGAATAGGTAA
>JBPOJO010000346.1:0-6035 GCA_052033485.1 Bacteroidota bacterium
GTCGCAAGCTAAAGCTCGCGGTACATTCTTGGGCAAACCGCCTAAATAGTTCTCAAAATTTACAAAAAAAGCCGATTGAAAGCAACCGGCTTTTTTGCCCAAAATCATGCGATTTGAAACAAAACTATGATTTCGGAAAAATTCGTTTTATTAATAAAAACGATTGATGTTATTTTTGGTATCGGTCAATTTTTCAATTGCTTTGATAATTTCCGAATTCCAAACGCCGTTTTTGTCGGTAAAAATTTCCTCACGGTATTTATTGTAATCGGCAATTTCGGCTGCTTTGTCAATTTTTTTGACTTCAAGTATCGTAACACCGACTTCTTCTTCAATAAATCCCGAACGTCCTTTTTCTTTTAAGCCAAAGGCAACACCGAGTGCTTTCGGCGCGTAGCCCAAACCTTGAATAGAATAGGAGTTGAAGGCAATATTCACGGAAAGTGCTTTGGCTTCTTTGCCGTAAGTTGAAGCCATTTCTTCGAGAGATTTGCCGGTAGATTTTGAAAGTTTTTCAATAATTTGTTTCGCTTTCAATTCGTTTCTCGCACCGTTCAAAACTTTTTCCGCCACTTTTTCCATCGGAGCGTATTCGTCTTCGTAGCGTTTTTTGAGCAAAGCAACGACGTAAAGGTCTTCTCCCTCAAATACTTTTGATACTTTTCCGATTTCGGTTTCTTCGTTGAATGACCAAAGAACGACTTCTCTTGCGATATTACCGCTGAGCGAATTGATATATTTGGCATCAAGTCTGACATCAAGTGCTTCCGAGCGCATGAAATTTTTATCTTTTTTGCGTCTTTCGTCCGCACGAGCGATAAAATCAGCTTCGTTAGTCGCTGTTGCGAAATCGCCGGCAATTTGATACATTTCGTTTCTTGTCGCTTCGCTCGGCAAAATCGGTTTCGCTATGACACCGAAATCTATTTTGTCGTTTCTTTTGGTCGAAGTAACTTTAACAACGTGAAAACCGTATTCCGTTTCGACGATATTGGGCAATAAACCTTCGGAAGTAGCCGCCATAAGGGGTTTTTCAAAACGGTCAACCATTTGCCCTTCTTTGAACCAACCTAAGTCGCCGCCTTTTGTTTTGGTGCCGTCTTGTCCGAATTCAGCCGCCAAAGCCTCAAAATTAGAGCCTGCTTTCGCTTTTGCCAAAATTTCATTGGCTTTTTTGCGTGCTTCATCGCGTTTTTCGCCCGTACAATCTTTTTCGTTGCAACTGATTAAGACGTGGCTTGCACGCATGGTGTAGACCGTATCTTTACCGACATTCAAAACTTTGTAGATTCTGAATGCGTTTGCATCATGTACAACTGCGGAAAGGTAGCCTTTTTCAATTTTGAAATCTTTTGAAATAGCGGCGGGAATATCCGAAAGGCTGTAAGAACGGAAATTGTCATAAGCTTCCGAATTTGATTTAATGAACGCAGAATCGTTGTCTGTTTTTTCAAAATCGGCGCGTATTTGCTCCATTTCACGTTTCAACTCTGCCGAATCTTGGGCTGAAGCCACGACGGGGAATGATACAAACTCCATGGCAACAGAGGGCAATTCTTGTTTGTATTCTTGTTTGTGTCGTTTGTAATAATCGTTTAATTGTTCGTCAGTAACCGTTACGGTAGAGTCGGAAATGCTTGTGTAATTGACAACTACATATCCCAAATCTAATTTCGTGTTGCTGTCCTCATATTTTTGTTTCGCCTCTTCATCGGTGATGTAGTAGGTTTTCATCATGAGGTTGTTGTACTTTTCGCGAAGCCTTTTCGGACGCAAACCTGCTTCAAGCATATAAAAAGCCATTTGCTGCTCTTGCGGATAGCGGTTGAGGTTTTGAAGATAGCGAATGATATTTGTTCGGTCGACCGCGCCGGTTTTAGGGTCTTTAAAACCTTCGGCGATTTCGGGAATAATGTTGTTTCCCTGCACCATATCTTTGAGTTCCTCTTCCGTAACGGAAATACCTAACTCTTGATATTCTTCCGTCAAAGCGGCTTTTTCGACAAGTTTTTCCCAAGCTTTGTTGCGAACGTAACCCATTTCGGAGTCATTAAACTTGTATTTGTAGATTAACTGATACTCCTGTTTGTAGAGTTCTACTTCGTTTGAAAAATCTTCGAGTTTAATGTCCTCGCCGTCAATTTCGCCTACATGTTGTTTATTCGAGCCAAGGATAGCAGAATTCGGACCGAGAATATCCCCGCCGACAATAAAAAGCCCCAAGCCTATTGCAACAATGGTGATGACCACGGTAGACTTTTCGCGTATTTTGTTAATTAGTGCCATTTGCAACTATTGTTTAAAATTCATTACTTTGCAAATACATCGTAAGAAGAGGAGAAGCTCCTCAGAATCGAATTTAGTGCGCAAAGTTAGTGAATTTTGTTATTTCAAAAACATTTTGTAATTTTTTTTTTCAAAGCAATGAAAATTTGTCTTATTGCCGCCCGAACTCGCAACGCTGTCATCGGACAATCGGGCGTTATGCCGTGGCATTTACCTGCTGATTTAAAGTGGTTTAAAGAAAAAACAAAGGGGCATCACATTCTCATGGGACGCATTACTTTTGCTTCACTCGGAAAAGCACTGCCGTTTCGAACCAATATGGTTTTGACTCGAAAAAATGATTTTTCGGCTGAGAATATTTTAACTTTTCACTCGCCCGAAGACGCAATTATATTTGCCGAAAAAGCGGGCGAGGAGAAACTTTTTGTGGTTGGAGGAGCGGAAATTTATCGGCTTATGCTGCCTTTTGCGGACATATTGTATCTCACGGAAATAGCGACGGAAACAGAAGGCGATGCTTTTTTTCCCGAATTTGTGCAAAAAGAATGGACTGTAAAGGAAGAAATTTTTTATCCGAAAGATGAAAAAAATGCTTTTGACTTAATTTTTCGCATTTTGGAAAGGAAGTACACCTTATAATAGAGTATCGCAAGCATCTTGCTTGCTTTAAAATATAAATTTCGGTGTGCAATAACAATTTTCGCAACAATGTTATTGCTCTTCGAAAAGAAGTGAACTCGCTCGGATTTTACTTTATTCCGCGTATTCTGCCGAGAAAATATTCCCAAATTGTCGGGTGATACCACAGTTTGCTCGAAAGATTGCTTTTTTGAATGTTAAAATCGCCTTTTTCGATGTTTTTGATGCACCTCTCTAACATCGGCAATGCGGCAGCTAATTGCAGCCAAGGGTATGTACAAAAATTATCATCGTCGCTCGGTTCAATAAGTGTTTGTGCCAAAATTCCGCCGGTGTCAATGCCTTTGTCGACGAAATGCACCGTAACGCCGCAATGTTGCCTGTCGCCCGCAAACAATGCCCAATACGCCCCGTGTACGCCCCTGTACGCAGGCGTTATGCCCGCGTGAACATTCAAAAAAATCGTTTCGGGAAAAGAATCGAGCAGTTTTTTGCCGATAATGCGCGTTCCGGCAACAAAAACAAGACGCGGTTGCAATTTTTTTAACAATTCAAAACAGGCTTCATCATTGACACTTTTTACATAAAAAGTGCGATTGGGGTCAAAATCTCGCAAACTCAGCTTGTAATTTCGCGCAATGTGCGCCGTGCGCGTTCGGGAAAATTTGGAAAGCGGCAGTTGAATAAAAAGGCTGAAAAGGAGCTGTCCGACAACTTTTATGAAGCCGAGTTTTTTTAATCGCCCTTTCAGAAGTTGTTTTTTTGAAATTTTTTCTTCTAAAATCAGTGCTTTAAGGCAAAATTTTATATCCAAAAAATTCACTACGGCATTTACTTCGGGCATTTTTACCCCTAAAACTACGATTTGATGCTCCATGAGTTTTTACAAAAAACGCCCTTTAATAACGTCAACACAAGTCGGGATTCGGGCGGGTTCGACTGTTTCGGCGGTGATAATAAGTTTCCAACCGTCCTCGCTTTTTTCTAATTTTAACACAACAAAAGAAAAGCGATTTTTACCTTCGGCTTCGGCATTAAAAGTTGCTTTTGCGAATAAATTTTGCGTTTGCGGCACGTCGCTGCGGTAAAAATTAAGTTCCGTATAGGGGATTCGCTCAAAATCTTGATTGCGAAAACTTGTTAAAAACATGACAATCGCATTCACTTTTGGCGAAATTTTTCTTAAATCAAAAGAAATTACCTCATTATCGTTTGAATCGGAGGGCTTATTTTCGCCTATCAAATCGTCGCCGAAATGTTTTACGGCATGGTCAGTCGAAACCAATTTTCCGTAATACACTTGGTCAACCAAATTTTTATCTTTATCAAAAAAAGCCACACTTGCGTCTAAATCCACGTTTTCTTTGAAACTGAGCAAGTTGAGAAAATACTTTCTTTTAATAGCACCCCAACTTAAACCTACAGAAAAAACGTTAATTATTTCTCCGTTGTCGTCTTTTAAGTTAAAAGTTGTTCCTTTTTTCCATTCGCGAATTTGCATAATATTGTTAGCTGAAGCCGTGATAAAGATTAAAAATGAAGTCAGATGAACGAATTAATCGGTTTTGGGTCGAAAATAGCTCACAGGGTTCGTGTTTACGCTTGTTTGACGAACAAGGAGCGATTTGAATTCTTGCCGGATAAATTCTTCAAGCAATTCTTGCGTAAATTTTTCACTTTCATAATGCCCGATGTCCGCAATCATTAATTTTTCTTCCGTATCAAAAAATTGATGATATTTAAAATCGCTTGTAACAAAAGCATCTGCGCCGGCAAGAATTGCGTCGTTGAGCAAAAAGCTGCCCGAGCCGCCGCAAACCGCTATTTTAGAAATTGATTTTGAAAATCGCGTAAATCTTACAAAATCCGTTTCCATTTTGCCGCAAAGATAATTCAAAAAGCCTTCTTCCGAGAGCGGTTCGGGGAGAAAACCCGTCATGCCCGCGCCGATTTCGAAGCCGTTTTTTGTTATACGCGGTGCGAGAATTTTCGTTTCGGAAAGATTTAACTTTTTACAAATTTTATCATTTACGCCGTTGCTGACGTTGTCGAGATTCGTGTGCATTGCATAAATGCTGACGTGTGAGCGGATAGCATCAATGAGTGTGCGCTCAAGGCTGTTTTTGCCCGTTAATTTCTTTAAACCGCTGAAAATCAATGGGTGATGAGAAATAATCACATTGCAATCACGAAAAAGAGCTTCTGTTAAAACCTCTTGTGTGCAATCCAAACATATCATTACGCCGCTGACGGCATCGGCTAAATTGCCGGTAATTAAGCCGGAATTATCATAATTTTCTTGAAATTCCAAAGGGGCGATTGTTTCCAAAAAGTAAACAAGGTCGCGGACGTATATCATCGCAGCTAATTTTGCGGCAAAAATACAAAAAAAAATTAAAAAAACAGGCAGACTTCGTAAAAAATTTCTGAAAAAATGCTTTATTCGCCTAAAACAAATTAAATTTTTCTGCCGTTTTGACGCAATCGGCGAAAATAAAATCTAAAATGCCTAAGAGTTTGTCCGGCGGCTCCAAGCTGACAATCGCAGGATGTCGACGAATAATGTTTCCCTCTAATTTGCCGAATTGCCACGCACCGCCGATACTTACCATCGCGTAAATGGGGATTTCGTCGTTTTCGTTTAAATGTCTCGCGACAATGAGCTGACGATAAGCGTCTGACCAACCTAAATCAAAGTCGTCAAATTTAGCTTCTACGGTAATCAACAATGGTTTTTTGAAAATATCTTCTCCTGTTTTATTTTTGGGCGCAACCACATAGTCAGGCACTAAAACCCAATCACCGTATTTAATTTGTGGGTGACTGTACAATTTTGCCTTTGGGTTGCGTTTCCATGCCTCTTTGAGTATGGGAAAAATGAATGCTTCGCATGCGTAAAACTCCATATCGGTGTTACCGCGATTAGAAACGAAGAAATCAATGTCGTCTTTCAGATAAGCAGGTGCAGGAATCGGAGGAATAGATTCTAAATCAAGAAAACGCGCTTTTACAACAGTATACCCAAAGTGTTCAAGCAGTTCTGCATTATTTTTAAAATCGGTAAATTTCATGTTGTCCCCCGTTTATTTTTACAAAAATACGAAAAATTG
>JBPOJO010000027.1:0-18366 GCA_052033485.1 Bacteroidota bacterium
TTTATCTAAAAGTACTTTTCCGCAATGAGTTTTTCTCAAAAAAACTCTTTTATTTCCTTGTGCTCTCAGTTAATAAGCCTTAAAAAGACAGCATTAAGAAAAATACTTGCTTTTTATGACGGCAGCAATAGTTTTTTTCCCCTGTTGAAATTTCAGTAAGTTTTGCCCAAATCAATTCCATAGAGTCCTATACCTACGCAAATGACATGGTGATTTCGCGCAAAACAGCGTTTTTTTTTCTGTTTTCCCGATTTAGCTTTTACATTATCAAGCGGAAATATTTATTGATTGCGCGGAATTTTACAAATTTAATAATATTTAAGTCAAGAAAACAAACGAAGAAAAAATTTACAGTCAAGCGAGCGAATCCTGCATTAAGACCGTAGGCGTAAAAATAATTTGAATGATTAATACGATTGGGTTAAAAAAGATTGAGAATAGGGAAAAAAACTAAGTGCAAATATTTTAACGAAAAATCTGCAATATTTCAGAATGGCACAGTAAATAATTTTTTGAAAAATCCTTTTTTTTGTTTTCATTTGCATCATAAGAAATTCTCTCAAAAAATATGAGTAACGAAAAAATCATTTTTTCCATGTCCGGCGTGAGCAAAATTGTTCCGCCGAACAAACACATTCTGAAAAATATTTACCTTTCCTTTTTTTACGGTGCAAAAATCGGCGTTATCGGCTTCAACGGCGCGGGTAAATCTACCCTTTTGAGAATTATTGCCGGTGTTGATAAAAATATTCAGGGCGAAGTTGTCTTTTCCCCCGGCTATACAGTCGGTTTTTTGGAACAAGAGCCGATTTTAGATGCCACGAAGACCGTGATTGAAATTGTGCGCGAGGGCGTTCAAGAAATAATGGATTTGTTGAACGCTTATGAGGAAATTAACCTCAAATTAGCCGACCCTGAGGTCTATTCCGACCCCGACAAGATGGACAAACTTATTGAAGAGCAGGGAAAAATCCAAGAAAAATTGGACGCGGCTGATGCTTGGGATATTGACAGCAAACTCGAACGCGCTATGGACGCGCTGCGCTGCCCGCCCGAAGATGCCCTCATCGCGAACTGCTCCGGCGGCGAAAAAAGACGCGTTGCCCTCTGTCGTCTTTTGCTTAAAGAACCCGACGTTTTGCTCCTCGACGAACCGACCAACCATCTCGACGCTGAATCCGTGCATTGGCTGCAACATCACTTGCGCGAATACAAAGGAACGGTCATTTTGGTTACGCACGACCGCTATTTCTTGGACAATGTTACGGATTGGATTTTGGAGTTGGACAGAGGCGAAGGAATACCTTGGAAAGCCAATTATTCCTCTTGGTTGGAGCAAAAACAAGGAAAATTGAAAAATGAAGAAAAATCCGAATCGCACCGACAAAAAGCACTTGCAAGGGAGTTAGAATGGGTCAGGCAAGGTGCAAAAGGGCGGCAAGCCAAACAAAAAGCTCGCTTGAAAGCTTATGAAGAAATGTCGCAGGAGGACGTAAAACAGAAAGAAAACAAACTTGAACTCTTTATCCCGCCCGGTCCGCGTTTGGGCGACAAAGTGATTGAGGCAGTGGACGTTGCAAAATCTTTCGGCGATAAATTGCTGTACGAAAACTTAACTTTTTCACTGCCGAGAAACGGCATTGTAGGCATTATCGGTCCGAACGGTGCCGGAAAAACTACTCTTTTTAAGCTCATTATGGGACAATTAAAATCCGATGCGGGGCATTTTGAAACGGGAGAAACCGTCTGCACGGCTTATTTTGACCAAGAACACACACAACTCGACCCCGATAAAACCGTTTGGGAAACCATCAGCGGCGGCAACGAACTCATGCTTTTGGGGACGCGAGAAGTCAATTCGCGTGCGTATGTCAGCCGTTTTAATTTCGGCGGCTCCGAACAAAACAAAAAAATCAAAGACTTATCCGGCGGCGAACGCAATCGTGTTCATCTCTCCCTTACTTTAAAAGCCGGCGGGAACTTGTTGCTGCTCGACGAACCGACCAACGACTTGGATATCAATACTTTGCGCGCCTTGGAAGACGCGCTGAATGATTTTGCGGGTTGCGCTGTTATCATTTCGCACGACCGTTGGTTTTTAGACCGCGTAGCGACTCACATCCTTGCTTTTGAAGGTGATTCTTGCGTAAAATGGTTTGAGGGCAGTTTTTCGGACTACATGGAAGACCGCAGAAAACGCTTGGGTGACGAAATTCCGAAAAGATTGAAATATAAAAAACTCAAAGTTTGATTTTTTTTAACTATTTCACCGAAGTGTACCGCGAGCTTCAGCTTGCAGATTTAAGGAGGAAAGTATCTTCAACAAGCGAACATAAGGTCGCCGGTTAAAGCTCGCGCGGCATTCTTGCGCAAACCGGCTAAATAGTTACATTTTTTTTCCGAAATATTTCAGCTTTCTAAAAAACTCGGCAGTGATTTTTATACACTGCCGAGTTTTTTCAATTTCTGTTTGTTGCTTTTTTGTAAATCAAAAATTTTTTTTGTGGGTATAAATAAAATTGCTAAAAAAATTCACAACGCAAAATTTTATTTATGTTTTTAAAGACTAATAATTTCTTAAAATTCAGCAAAGAAATTAAAATTTATTTGAAAAAAATTTTTTTTTGTAAACATGCTTGCAAACATAGGCACGAAAATATTTCTAAAACGCTTTAAATGTAAGGATTTGAAAAAATAATTTAATTTGCAAAAAATATTTTCAAATTAAAAAAAGATAAATCATTGAATTAATTGAATTTTTAAACGAAATTTGTAAACAAGGGGAATAATGCAACCGAAAATTAGGTGTTTTCTCTTTTTTCACAAACAAAATAATTCCGAAGATGTTTGATTTTAAAAAAATTGTAAAACCGCACCTTTGGGCGTTGCGCCCGTACGTTTCCGCAAGAGATGAATTTGCCGGCGAGTTGAAAGCCATGTTAGATGCCAATGAAAATCCCTACGGAAGCATCGGACTTTCGCAAGATTTCAGCCGTTATCCTGATTCGCATCACAGAGCGTTAAAAAAAGCTATTTCCGAATTTAAAAATATACCTACCGAACAAATTTTTGTCGGAAACGGCAGCGATGAAGCCATAGATTTGCTCATGAGAACATTCTGCGACACCGATTCGAACGTTATTTACTGCCCGCCGACTTTTGAAATTTATCAAATCAGCGCGACAATTAATAACGTGAAAACCAAAGAAGTGCCGCTGAAAGAGGATTATGCCTTAGACACCGACGGAATCATTCAGGCGATTGACGACAAAACGCGCATTATCATCATTTGTTCGCCGAACAACCCGACCGGAACGCTTTTCCCGACAGAAGAAATTCGCAAAATAGCCCATGCCTTGCAAAACGGCATCGTACTCGTCGACGAAGCTTACATTGATTTTGCCCAAAGCGAATCTTGTTTAAATTTCATGTCAGAATATCCGAATATGGTCATTTCGCAATCTTTTTCAAAAGCTTGGGGGATAGCAGGCTTGCGCTGCGGCTTGCTTTTTGCATCGCCCGAACTGACGGAATTTTTGCACCGGCTGAAACCGCCTTACAATGTCAATTCTTATGCGCAAACGCAGGCAATTGAGGCACTAAAACACCGAAAAGAATACGATGCATTGCTGCATTTACTAATTGATGGGCGGGAATATTTGGAAAAAAAAGTTGCGGAATTTTCTTTTACGGAAAAAGTTTATCCGTCAAAAGCGAATTTTATTTTTCTGAAAGTAGCGTCCTCAAATGATTTGTACAATTTTTTGCTTTCAAAAGGAATTATTGTGCGAAAATTAGGGCATCAACTTTGCAAAAATACTTTGCGAATTACCGTCGGAACACCGAAAGAAAATGAACTTCTTTTGAGTGCTTTCGCCGAATTTGAGCAAAATATTGCCAAAATGCGGCAAAGTATCGCGCAAACGCCCAAAATTTAGTCAAAAAAAGCTTGTCAAGAAAGGACAATCTTTTTTTGTAACTGTTTAGCCGGCGTGTACCGCGAGCTTTAGCTTGCGGATTTGGTGGAAGGTAACCTGCAACAAGCGAATGTAAGGTCGCCGGCTAAAGCTCGCGCTGCATTCTTGGGCAAACCGGCTAAATAATCACAAAAAAAAACTTGTCAAGAAAGGACAAGCTTTTTTTGTGAATATTTAGCCCAAAGCATTTTGAGCCGATTTACCGTTTTTTAAATATTTTTAGCAAATGTAAGCAATTCGCTTTCTTTGAAACTGTCTGCCATGATTTGCAAACCAATCGGCAAACCTTTGCTGTCCGCCCCGCAAGGCACTGACACGGCAGGTACGCCCGTGAGATTCGCCTGAACCGTGAAAATATCGGCAAGGTATAATTTTACGGTTTCCTGCTCAAACTGCCCGACAGGAAACGCAGTCGTCGGCGAGGTCGGCAAAATAATAAAATCGTAACGAGAAAAAATTTCACGTGTGTAGTCCCGAACTATCCTTCTGACTTTTTGTGCTTTTGCAAAATAAGCATCGTGATAATCGGCACTCAAAACAAAAGTTCCCAAAACGATGCGCCGTTGAACTTCTTTTCCAAAGCCCTCACTCCGGCTTTTTTTGTACATTTCTGCAACATCTTTCACCCCCGTTGCGCGATGCCCGTAACGAACGCCGTCAAAACGCGACAAATTCGTGCTTGCTTCGGCAGTTGTGATGATGTAATAAATCGGCAAAAGATAGTCAAGATAAGGAAAATTAACTTCTTCGACTGTATGCCCTTTCGCTCTCAAATCGGCAATTTTTGCAAGAATCGCTGCCTGAACTTCGGGCTGTAAACCTTCATTTTCGACCGTTTCTTTGATGTAAGCTATTTTTGCTTTTTTGTTGTTGTCTAAGATTTGCGAATATTGCGGCACTTCATTTTTTGAAACCGTGCTGTCGTACGCATCTTCGCCCGCAATTACTTCGAGCACCAAAGCGGTGTCCTCAATATTTTTGGCAAAAATTCCGATAGAATCAAACGAGGAGGCGTATGCAATTAAACCCCAACGCGAAATCCGCGAATAAGTAGGCTTAAATCCGACTATACCGCAAAAAGATGCCGGTTGTCTGACCGAGCCGCCCGTATCCGAACCTAAGGAAATCATGCACATGTCCGCCTGAACGCCAACCGCCGAACCGCCCGAAGAGCCACCCGGAACCAAGTTTTCGCCCAAAGCATTCAAAACGTTCCCGTAAGCAGAGTTTTCGTTTGATGAACCCATCGCAAATTCGTCGCAGTTTTGCCTGCCGATGATGAGCGCATCTTCATTTAACAATTTTTCAACCACTGTCGCATTAAATTTTGCGACAAAACCGTCGAGAATTTTAGAACCCGCCGTGAGTTTATGTCCTTGATAAGAAATGACATCTTTCAAGCCTACGACCATACCGGCTAATTTTCCGGCAGTTCCGTTTTTAATTTTAAGGTCAATTTCGTCAGCTCTTTTCAAGCATTCTTCGGAATAGACTTCCAAAAAAGCATTGAGTTTTGGATTTTTGTCGGCGATATTTTTGAGATAAAACTCCGCAACCGCACGACAAGAAGTACCGCCCGCGTCAAGAGCCTCGCGCAAAGAGCGGTAATTCTTGTATAAAACATTCATCAGAAAAAAATTTATTTTGCGGGTTTGTCAGTTTCGCCCGTTTCGATTTCTTTTTGAACTTCTTTCATTCCGTCCTTAAATTCTCTGATGCCTCTTCCGAAGCCGCGAGCAAGTTCAGGAATTCTTTTCGCCCCAAAAAGTAACAATATAGCGAGCAGAATGAAAAATATTTCAGTTCCGCCGAGATTGCCGATAAAAAGAAGTGTTGTTTCCATCTCTGAAAAAAATAATGTTGTTGCAAAGGTATGAAAAGCATTTTGCAATCGCAAATCTAATAAAAATTATCCTTAAAATCAAAAAAAACGCGCCCTAAATTTTTCCTGTTTTTTTTGTAACCTCAAAAAAGCCGTAAAAGACATTTAAAAATCCTCCTGAGCTAAATCGGGTCAAAAGAAATGATGCAGTTGCCGTTTTTCCGCGTGTTATGCACTTTAATGCCCCTTGCGGCTGCATAAGTTTCGACTTTTGACGAAAAATAGTAAATATTGCTGCCGTCGAGAACGAGTAATTTTGTGTTGAGTTTTTCCGGAATTTTACTTTTATAGAGTGAATTTTTTGTAACAATCAAGACATCGCAGTCATCTTCAAAATATTTGTCAGGAATTTTTTCCAATAAAATAATTTTTTTGCCGCCATAGACATAAATTTTTCCGTAAGGAAAAACAGCAAAGGGAATTTTCCCATTGGCATTTTCCGTACTTTTTATGCGCATTGCGGCGAAATGTCCGAGTTGAAATTTTTTGAGTTTCTCCCGAGAAAGTTCCGAAACTATTTTTCCTTGATGCCCTTTTCTGAACATCAGGGCTGTTTTTTTGCCGCCGAAAATAATCAGTTCGTGCTTATCGGCTTGCTCATAATCTTTTGCAAAAGAAAAAAGCAATAAAGCGGCAAATCCAATGACGGCAAAACGAAGATGATACAATTTTTTGTAAGCCGCAAAAAAAGTCAAGGCAAGAATGTTAAAAGTCATTAACCACGCTTCGCCTTCTGTGAGAAAAATGTCCGAATATGCCGAATCCGGCAAGCTTTCAATAAATTCCGTAACATAATTCATTGCCAAAAGTAAATATTTCGCAGCAACTGCAATCCAATCGCCCAAAACAGGGACAAAATGGAAAATCAAAAGCGCGGCGATACTTTTTAAACCGAAAGCGGACAAAGCGATAACAATTAGGTTGGTCAATAAAAAATAGGTCGGAAATTGGTGAAAATAATAAAATGTCAGCGGCAGCGTAGAAATTTGAGCGGCAAGTGAAACAGAAATTAAACTCCAAACTTCATCGGCAAAGCGATTTTCAAACTCAAAAAATTGATAAATCAGAGGCTGATAATAAAAAATTCCTAAAACAGCCGAATAAGACAGCAAAAAACCTACATCAAAAAGCCACAACGGTTCAAAAAGAAGCATAAAAAACGCTGAAGAGGCAAGCAAATTAAAATTGCTGACTTTTTTCCCCGCATATTTTCCGATAATTACAAAACTAAACATGACGGTTGCCCGCACAACCGAGGCAGAAAACCCTGTCAGAAGTGCATAAAACCACACCGAAGTTAAAATAATCATTAAAAAAGTGCGGCTCTCTTTTCTTCTGCGAAAAATTTTCTCCAAAACAAAGCTCAAAAGTGCCAACAAAACTCCTACGTGCAGACCCGAAACGGCTAAAACGTGCATTGCACCCGAAACCGAATAATGCCTTTGAATATCCTCCGAAAGTTGGTCTTTAATTCCTAAAAACATCGCCGTAGCCACTGCATAAGCGTTTTCATCGTCAATTCTCTTCCGCAAAATTTCATCAGAAGCTGTTCGAATCATGTCGGAGTAATACCAAAAATAATTATCGGGAGCATCTGCCTCACGCAGAACAAATGTTTTTTCTCTCAAAAAGCATTGGTAATAAATGCCTTTTCTTGCGGCAAGTGTGTAAAAATCAAAATCATGCTCGCTTTTCGACTTTTCAATAGGGTTAAGGCGCGTTGCGGCATAAATCAAGGTTTTAAAATGAATGGCTTTTGCCGAAATACTGTCTTTGGGGATATAAAGAAAAATTTGTTTACCGACCGCCGCTTTATTTTTTTCAGAGTATTGAATTTTTGCCGTAAACTTCCAAAAATTTTCCGTTTCACGCGGGCGTTCGAGGGGAACAAAAATACAGTTGTCAAAATGCTCTTTGGCGGCAAATTGATGCGAATATTTTTCAAATTCAGCTCTTGTCAAGCCGAGCAAAAATAAAAACACCAACAAAAATGCCCCGACAAGGGCGTTATCTGTCAGTTTTTTGGAATAAAATCGCAGTGAAAGAATGACAAGAAATCCTAAAAAAGAGACTGCAAGCAGAAAATAAAAGAGATTTTCGTACTGAAAACCCGTTCCGAGAATTTTATCGGAAAGAAAAATGCCGGCAGAAAATGCAAAGAAAATTCGGATAAACGGACAGCGTTTTAGCATAGAAAAAAGTTAAGACCCTTTTTCGCTGATGTTAAACCAATTTCGGTATTTAACTTTTGCGCGCAAACCGGGTTCAAGTTCAATGGCTTTATTGAGGTATAGTTGTGCTTTTTGAATATCTTTTTTCTGCAAGTGCATTTTGCTGATTTCAAAATACGCTACTCCGTTGCGAGGTTGGTAGGTCAGAATTTTTTCATAGCAAGCAATTGCTCGCCCAAAGTCGCCTTTTTTGGAATAAGCTTCGCCGAGATTAAAGTAAGCATCAACATTTCTTTTGTTAAAATAAACAGCTTTGTTAAAATATGCAATAGAAACGTGCATACTTCCTTTGCGTTTGCCCTCCGTAACCCCCAAACGGTTGTAAGCCTCTGAAAAAGTAGAATCATACATGATTGCGGCATTGTAGGCGAAAGCGGCAGAATCTAATTTGTGCATTTTTTCATACGCTAAACCAATTCCGTAAAACGCCTCCGAAACGTGATGCGTATTTTTTGCATCTGCCGAAATCCAATTGATGAAACATTTCACCGCACCGCGATAATCAGCCGTTTCCATACAAACTTTTGCAAGACTGTGATGCGCTTCGGCGTGAGTTTTGTCAAATTTTAGGGATTTTTGATAGTGTTCTCGTGCCTCTTTTAACATGCCGAGTTCCGCGTAAATATCGCCGAGAGAAACCCACGCACCGGTAAATTCGGGGTAAATTTCCAATGATTTTTTAAGATGCTTAATCGCCAAGTTCAAAATTTCTTTTCTTTTCGGCAAGTCATTTTTGACTTTTTTGGATTCGTGCACCAATAAATCGCCGAGCGCATCGCGCAAGCGCGCACTGTTCGGTGATTTTTTAACATCTGCCATGTGCAAAGTCAAATTATCTTTCCACTCGGGGTTTCGCGAAACACTGACAATTGCGTATAAAACCAATAAAACAACCAAACTGTAAAAAGTCGGCTGAAAATCAATAAAACTTTTTTCGTTGCTGAATTTTTTTGCAACATCATAAAACATATAAGCAATGCCGATGCTGAATGGCAAAATGGCTATCTGAAAATAGGACTCCGCCATGATGCGGTCGAGCGGAAAAATAAAATGCGATATCGTGAGCAAGACCGAAACGATAGAAAGCAAAGAAAACGTAAAAATTGTTTTGTGCTTCCGCAATATTGTTAAACTTGCCAAAATTAAGGCAATAACCAAAATCAAACTGCCGATAACACTGATATCCGTAAAACTTTTCGCCGTTACTTCGCTGTACGTGTAATCATGTGTGAGCGGAAAAGGAACGACCATTTTTTGTAAATATTTCAACCAGACAAAAAACATCGTCGCAATTTTATCGGCTACCTGCGGAGCGTCGGCAAAAGGGTTGTAAATGATATTTTTAATAATTGCTTGATTAAATTCGAGCGTTAAAAAGTTTTGAAAATATTTGTAATAAACATAACAAACACCCATAAGCGGCAATATGACCAAAGTATAATCTCTTTTTCGCGAATGACCGAAAGCCCACATCATTAAAGGGATAATCAAAACAAAACTGTACGCAGTTTCTTTTGAGATGAGGGCAAGAAAGAACAAAAAAGCAGAAATTGCACTGACGGGAATACGCAAAACCCAATGTTTGTGCGCCGTAAAAAGGAAGAGACTTGCCGCAGAAATGCCGAAAATCATCGCCAAAATAGCATCACGATTTTTTATCTGATTGACGACCTCGGTTTGAAGCGGGTGAAGGGAAAAAAGTAAAGCCGCGAGAAATGCCAAGACCGATGCTTCATTCGGCGGAACTACCTTAGAAAATAAAATTCTACACAAGCCCAAGATGAGCCATGATAAGATAATAAATAAAATGAGATTTATCCAATGACTGTAATACGGGTCGGCTTTGAAATATTCCTCTTCAAGGGCAAATGAGATGAGCGAAAGCGGCGTATAGTGCCCCGGCTTTACAAGTGCTTTTTTGTTCGCAATGATGTAACCTTTATAGCTGTCGTAGCGCAAAATCTCTTCAATGCCGGAAATTCCTTTCATGACGTAGGAATTTTCGGTGAATACCACTTTATCGTCAGCTACATAGCCGTTCGAAAAAGTACTCGCATAAATGATAAGAAGGACGAAAGCAAGTATTATATACTGAAACCACCACTTCTCTAAAAGGTCAAATATTCGCATTGCCGGAAAATTTATTCATTATTCGAA
Organism: Bacteroidota bacterium; assembly: GCA_052033485.1. Classification (GTDB taxonomy): domain Bacteria; phylum Bacteroidota; class Bacteroidia; order Cytophagales; family Bernardetiaceae; genus JBPOJO01. Next base: position 10,248 of record JBPOJO010000027.1, read on the forward strand.
ACGCTTGAGAATTAATCCACTGTTAAAGTTGCAATTCACGTTCCGTTTCTCACAAAATAAAGCTCATTAGCATTAATAATTGTATCATATTCGGCAAAACGCAATTAAAACACGATGTAAAAAAATCATTGTCCGACAAACGCGGACAATGACCTTTTTTTATTCAGCCTTGCCGGAAGCATAATTGATTTTAAGTGCATTTGCCTCGCGCAACTGTTGTTTTACGTCAATGACAATACCCATTTTAGCTTTCTTGTCCACTTTCAGCGACATTGTTATTTTATCGCGCTCTGCCTCGTGAATTTTTTCTTTTTCACGAAAGACGAACATAGGGATTTCATCGGGAGTAGCCAAAACGTCATTCAACTGAATACGCGGTTCATTGCCGTATTTTTGAACATCTCTCGGTTTTCCGACAAAAATATAACTTACCAAAGTTTTTTTCTCCAACTTCGAGAGTTGGTTTGCTTTCGGTAAATTTTGCTCCACCATCAAGTTTGATTCTCGAAGTACGGTCGTAACCATAAAGAAGAAGAGCAACATGAAGATAATGTCAGGGAGCGCGGAGGTCGGAATATCCTGACTTGTTTTAGTTTTTTTCTTAAACTGACCCATAAAAATTAGGTTTTAAAAGTTTATTTTCCTCCGATACTTGTCGGCTCTGCGTCAGATACCTGATAGGGATATTTCGCCCTTGCTTTTTCGTAAAGCTCTTTATCTTTCGGAGTCTTTGCGGGAGAAACAGTTTCGAGGAATTCTTTAGGCGAAACACCGACATAAGCAGCCCTTACTTCCGTGTAGGCTTTTTTCACCTCGTCCATGACCGCAACATACCGCTCATAGCTCGTTCCGCGGTCAGTTTTGATGGAAACAACCGCTTTTGTGGGGTTTTCCGAAAGGCTTTCCTTGACTCCTTCATTGGTCAAAAATTCTTTAACTTGTTCTTTGATTTTTGCAAGTTCTCCGACTTCGTCCTCGACAAGCAAGCGGTCATAAGAGTTGATTAAGATTTTGAAAACATTTCGTTGATTGACCTCCGCAATGTCCTGATTTGTCTTTTTCGGCGGCAACTGAACAGCAAGCCCCTTGTCAGAAGCAATCGTTGTTGTTACCAAAAAGAAAATCAAGAGCAAAAAGGCAATATCCGCCATAGAGCTTGCATTAATTTCCTGCAATTTTCTCTCTTTTTTTGCCATAGTCGTTACTATTTAAAGAAACTCAAAACTTTATCAACAAAAACAGCAACAAAAGCGGCAACGATTAAGATATACGTCATTATCAAAGAGCCGCCGATGTTTTTTGAACCCGCTTCCGCAACGTTGAATGTTTTGTAAATTGCCGTAACCTCATTTCCGGAAATCGCCCAAGAGATACCGAAAAGTACGCCCGCAACAGCAAGAGCAATCATCGGTTTTACCAAAGACTTAGCATCAACGCGAAAAGCATTAACAATCGGAAATATAACCGCAGACAAAGCAGCCAACACGACCAAAACATAGGTCAAAGGCATGGCAACATCTACCATAAAATTTTCCATAGGTGCATTTTTTTTGAGTGAAAAATACGGCGGGCGAAACCCGCCTTTTAACCGAAATTAGTTTTTATCTGCAAAATTGTGACGCACCAAAAGGTCAATCATAGCGATTGAAGACTCTTCCATATCCGTTACCAAAGCGTCGATTTTAGATACGCAATAGTTATAAAGTACCTGCAAAATCATCGCAACAATCAAACCGCCTACCGTTGTCAAAAGGGCAACTTTGATACCGCCCGCAACCAATGAAGGGGAAATATCTCCTGCTTCTTGGATTGCATCGAATGCTTCAATCATACCGACAACCGTACCTAAGAAGCCTAACATCGGAGCAAGAGCAATGAAAAGAGAAATCCAAACAAGACCGCGTTCCAATTTACTCATTTCTACCGAACCGTAAGCAACAATGCTTTTTTCGACCATGTCAATACCTGCTTTAGCACTCAACAAACCTTGAGCAAAGATAGAGGCAACCGGACCGCGTTGTGTTGCGCAGAATTTTTGTGCTTCTTCAGCACCGCCTTTTGCAAGTGCTTCTTTTACGCCTGCCAACAATTTTTTAGTGTTAGAAGAAGCAAGACCCAAAACGATAATACGCTCCAAAGCAATCGCCAATCCGATAATCAAACAGATTAAGACCGTGCTCATAAATTCCCAACCACCTTCAATAAATTTGGTTTTCATCACTTGGTGAAAAGATTGCTCTTCTTCCGCCGCAGCAGCAGGTTGTTCGGTTGCAGCAGGTTGCTCCGTCGCAGCGGGTTGTTCGGTTGTTGCCGGCTGCGATGCAGTCGTGTCAGGGCTGCCCGCGTCTTGTGCATACGCCGTGAAGCCGAGCGTGAGGGCTAAAAACAAGGTGAGAATGCTAAGAAATTTTTTCATAAGTTTGTCGAATTTTTCGCTAAAATGTAGTTTGACGGTTAAAATTTAATGAAATCAAACTGCGGAGAGAGCGGGATTCGAACCCGCGATACGGTTGCCCGTATACACACTTTCCAGGCGTGCTCCTTCAGCCACTCGGACATCTCTCCATGTAGACTCTACGGGCTTTTTCTTTAAAAAGCAATAAAGTTCCGCAAATAAATCAAATAAAATAAAAACAAACAAGTTTTGAAAAAAAAATTTCACAAAAATAATTTTTTTTCTCAAAATTACATTCTTTCGGGCATCTCTATGCCTAAAATTTTGCCGAGTTTTTGCATCGCAAAACCGGTTTGTTCGGAAAGTTTAATGCGAAAATTGCGCAATTCAGCGTTTTTTTCGTTCAAAACAGACAATTCTGTATAAAAACGGCTGTAAGCGCGTGCAATATCGTATAAATATCCGGCAATTTCGTCGGGCGCGTAATTTTTTGCGGCAGAAATAATTTTTTCATTCAATTTTCCGAGCAGCAAAATCAACTCACGTTCCGATTCGTGTAAAGTCAATGAAAAATCTATCTTTTGCCAATTCGCGTTCAATTCTTTTGCTTTTCGCACAATCGCACATATACGTGCGTGTGTGAATTGCACATAAACACCACTGTTTCCTTGAAAATCAATACTTTCTTCGGGATTAAAGAGCATTTTCTTTTTCGGGTCAACGCGCAAAATGTAGTATTTTAATGCTCCCAAAGCAAGTTTTCGGTATAAAATTTCGGCTTCGTCGGAGTCAAAATTTTCAATTTTTCCGAGTTCTTTCGTGCGTTCGCGTGCAATATTAATCATTTCGTCCAACAAATCATCGGCATCAACGACCGTTCCTTCACGCGATTTCATTTTTCCGTGCGGCAATTCGACCATGCCGTATGACAAATGAAAAATTCCGTCGGCGTAATCACGACCGATTTTTTGCATAATAAGCTGCAAGACTTTGAAATGATAATCCTGCTCATTTCCGACCACATAAACAGACTTTTTCATGCCGAAATCCTTGTATTTCAAGTCCGCTGTGCCCATGTCTTGTGTCATGTAAACTGACGTTCCGTCGGGTCTGAGCAAAACTTTCTCGTCAAGTCCGTCGCTGCTAAGGTCAATCGCAACGGCATTATCGGCTCTTTTGTAGAAAATATTTTTTTGCAAACCTTCGCTCACAATATCTTTTCCGAGCAAATACGTCTCTGATTCGAAATAAAATTTGTCAAAATCAACGCCGATTTTTCGATAAGTTTCTTCAAAACCATTGAGTACCCAAGCGTTCATTTTTTTCCACAAAGCAATCGTTTCGGTGTCGCCGGCTTCCCACAAACGGAGCATTCCTTGCGCTTCTTGCATCAAAGGGGCATTTTTTTCGGCTTCTTCCTGCGACAAACCGCCCGCAACAAGATTCGCAACTTCAGCCTTATAATGTCTGTCAAACATCACGTAGAAATCACCGACAAGTTTATCACCTTTCATGCCCGCACTTTCGGGCGTTTCATTGTTGCCGAACTTGCGATAGGCAAGCATTGATTTGCAAATGTGAATACCGCGGTCATTGACCAAGTTTGCTTTTATGACCTCATAACCTGCGGCTTTGAGAATTTCGGCAAGCGAATATCCGAGAAAATTATTGCGTAAATGACCGAGATGCAGTGGTTTATTCGTGTTCGGAGAGGAATATTCGACCATGACTTTTTCGCCGTTTGCGGGCAAATTTTCCGACGGATTGATATTCGTTTTCAAAAAACTTTCTGTCCAAAGCGAATCGGGCAAGGTAATATTCACAAAACCTTTTACGGCGTTTGTTTTTTCAACTATTTTCTGACATTTTTCAGCCAAAAAAACAGCGAGAACCGCCGCAACCTCATCGGGTTTGCGCCTTGCCTGTTTGACAAAGGGAAAAACGACAAAGGTGTGCGAACCTTCAAAATTTTTATCCGTTGCCTGCAATTCCACCTTTTCGGGCGAAATTTCAATTTGAAAACAGTCTTTAAGGGCATCTGCAAGAGCAGATTTGAGCAAATTCTCAGCGTGCATTTCTAACTTCTTTACATCTTAATAAACAATCGGCACAAAAGTAACAAAACTTTACGAAAAAAAAATTTTCGACAATAGTTCCTCAAGAAACGGCAGCAAAATGCAGGGAAAAAAAACTGTCCGAAAGCGTGCGAGTGCTTAGTTTTCCGTCCAAAAAAATCAAAACATCGGATAATTGCTTGCGCTTCATTGAAAAACGGCTGTAAAAAATAATTTAAACAAAACTTCCGAAAAATATTTTTGGCAAAAAAATCATCAAAAGTGCGTCATTTTTGCGTCCGTATGCTTTGTTTTTGTGAATAATAAAAGGGTGAAAAAAAATTTTTTTAGAAAAATTTGTGCGAACAGTTTGCATTTAGCAAGTAAATTTTTAAATTTAGCCCCTGTTAGAGCATCTTATTTCAATTTTTTATGAACATACACGAATATCAAGCAAAATCATTGCTGAAAAGATACGGCGTTCGTATTCAAGAAGGCGTTGTCGCATCTACCCCCGAAGAAGCTTTAGAAGGAGCTAAAAAACTCAAAGAAGAAACCGGCACCGGTTGGTTTGTGGTAAAAGCGCAAATTCACGCAGGCGGTCGCGGGAAAGGTAAAATCAAAGGAACGGAATACAACGGCGTAATGCTTGCCAAAAGTCTCGAACAAGTACCCGAAAAAGCAGGGCAAATTTTAGGCGGTATTTTGGAAACGCATCAAACCGGACCCGAAGGAAAAAAAGTCAATAAAGTCCTCATCGCGCAAGACGTGTATTATCCCGGCGCAACACCGCCGAAAGAATACTACATGGGCATTTTGCTCGACCGCGCAAAAGGCTGCAATGTCATCATGGCGAGTACGGAAGGCGGCATGGACATTGAAGATGTTGCGCACAACACGCCCGAAAAAATTATTAAAGAATGGATTGACCCGCGTGTCGGTTTGCAAGCATTTCAAGCGCGCAAAATCGCTTTTCAATTAGGTTTGGAAGGAGAGGCGTTCAAAGAAATGGTCAATTTTATTCACTCCTTATATAAGGCGTACAGTGCGCTTGATGCCTCTATGTTTGAAATTAATCCCGTTTTAAAAACGTCGGATAATAAAATTTTGGCAGTTGACGGAAAAGTTAATGTCGACGACAACGCGCTTTATCGTCAAAAAGAAATCGAAGATATGCGCGACACCTCCGAAGAAGCCCCTCTCGAAGTGGAAGCGTCGGAAGCCGGTTTGAACTATGTAAAATTAGACGGAAACGTCGGTTGTATGGTTAACGGCGCGGGTTTGGCGATGGCAACGATGGATATTATCAAACTTTCGGGCGGCGAGCCGGCTAACTTTCTTGACGTCGGCGGCGGTGCAAATGCACAAACTGTCGAAAAAGGTTTCCGCATTATTTTGAAAGACCCGAACGTCAAAGCGATTTTGATTAATATTTTCGGCGGTATTGTTCGTTGCGACCGCGTGGCGAACGGTGTTGTGGAGGCTTACAAAAATATCGGCTCTATCAATGTGCCGATAATTGTTCGTTTGCAAGGCACAAACGCTGAAGAAGCCGCTAAAATCATTCGCGATTCAGGCTTGAACGTTATTCCCGCAACAACTTTGCTCGAAGCGGCGGAAAGTGTTAAAAAAGTAATGGAAGCACAAACAGTATAGCTTAAATACGCTTTGGCTTCTTAAAAAAAAATCCCGAAGGATATATGTTTTCATATCTGCTTCGGGAATTTTCTTAAAATATTGTTTTATTTAAAATAATTAACAACTTTATGACTTGGGAAAAATTGACTTCTCTTGCAGATTTGGAAAAACTTAAAGAAGATTCTTACAAAGGTGATGTTTTGATTTTCAAGCACAGCACCCGTTGCAATGTCAGTGCGGACGCTTGGGAAATCGTGCGCCCCCTTCAAACTGACAAAATTCGCGTAAAGCCTTATTTTCTCGACCTTTTGACTTATCGGGAAATCTCTGACGCAATCGAAGAAATGTTTCAAGTCAGGCATCAATCGCCTCAAATTTTGATTATTCGCAAAGGAAATTGCATTTATCACGAATCACATTGGCGCATTACACTCGAAAAAATAGCTAAAGCTATTCAGTAATTCGCCGGTAATCTATGCTTTTCTTTTGCTTTTTTTTAATAATTTGACATTTTATTACGTTTAATGAATATTACTCAAATGTTAATTTTGAAAAAATATTTTGAAAAATAATTTTTTTTTTTGAACTTTGTGAAACCTGACAGTCGCTTCTAACGTTAAGGAGCTTAATCTTGTTAAACCAAATCTACTCACTCTCAAACGTACATGATTATGAAAAAGATATTTTCTCTTTTCGCGGCTTCGTTGTTGTTTTTTAGCCTTAACTACAGCGTAAGTGCGCAAGATGCGGAATTAAATGACCCGCTCAAAAAGCCTGAAATATGGGCAAAATTAAAAACTTCCCCCGCCGATGCTAAACTTTGGGAGGCATATACGGGAAAAAAATGGGAGGACATGAATAAATCGGAGCAAGAGAGAGTTGCGATTTGGAGACAAGATTTGATGCTCAGAGGTATTATGGAACATGAAATTGTCATCACTTCTGACGAAAAAATGGTTACTGAGGACGAAAGAGCGATTGACGACATCAAATCTTCGGAATTGAAAAATGCCGAAATGCTCATTATGCAGGAGCAAGAAGAAATCACGGAATTGAAATCCAATATTTCCGAAAATTTCGTTATTTTGGAAGACTTGTACAAAGACTTGTTTGCCGAATTCGGAATGGAATACAAAACGTATGCGGCAACGCACCCCGACGGAAAATTCCCGCTTACTCAGTGGATTCACGAACACGACGAAAAGGTCAAAGCCGTGAAAAAATCGAAAGTTGATGAGTTGCGCAATCAAATCAAAGCAAAAAAATAAAGCATCTGAACACCCTAAAATGCAGCCCACAAAAGCTGCATTTTTTTTTGTCGGAAAATGAAAAGATAAACACATTTCTTGTCGAAAAATCCTTTTCATTGGCTTATCATAATGCCTTGCTTGTCTTTTTTCTCCAAAATAAATACCGAAAAAATTTGTGTTTTGATTGTATATCCGTATTTTTGACAATTAAATGAACTTTGCGTGTTGAGACGGTTTTTTAATCGGGGAAAAAAATGAAACAACAATTGTATATATTTTTAATCACTACTTTTTTAGCATTTTTTTCTTTTGAAAATTCCTTTGCGCAGGAGAATAAGAACAAAGAAAAAGAAGAAAAGGCACAAAAACTGCCCGCATCAAAAGAAAGATGTGATATGCTGAATGACATTGCCGAAAAATATACCCATCAAGACGCTCAAAAAGCCTATCTTTTCGCTCGAGAAGCCCTCACGATTGCCGATTCTCTTGCCTACAATCGGGGAAGAGCGCGTGCTTACCGCAATCAAGGTATTGTTTTTTTTATTCGACATGACTTTCATTCTGCTCTCGAAGTGCAAATGAAAAGCCTCGAACTCTTTGAATTAGAGCGCGATTCGCTCGAAATCAATCTTGCAAGCGTCAATATCGGTAACACATACCGAAAGTTGACAAAATTCACTGATGCACTTGATTTGTACGAAAAATCTAATCTTTATTTTCAAGCAAAACGCGATACCGCACGATTAATCAGCAATTGGATTAACGTCGGCTTGTGCGATTAT
>JBPOJO010000155.1:0-9868 GCA_052033485.1 Bacteroidota bacterium
GCGCGCACGATAGCGGGCACGGGGGCGAATAAGGCGGGTGTGGCAACAGCTTACAATGTCAGTCGACACTTTAATTTGAAAATCGGAAATGCCTCAAATGAAGTTTTCGCGCTTTTTTTGGCACAAATTTATGAAAAAATACCCGATGCTTTTTTGGGTTTTTTTTCAAAACTTAAATTTGTACAAGGTTCAAATTTTACCAAGTTTAAAGAATTTTTTTTGGCAAAATATCTTCGAGGTTTTATCGTTCCCGCGACTTCTTTTGACAACGTAAAAGGTTCATTTCCAATTGGTTTCACGATTTGGAATACGGCGGAAAAACAAAAGATACAAAAAATTTCCTGTGATATTTATGATAAAAAAGGTGTCGCAATAGGCAAAAAAATATTTCACGGCAACCTGCCTGAAAGTTTGAATAAATGGATAAAAACGTACACCAAATCCTCTGATAATCGTGTCGCTTTGATGGTCGGTTGTCCGCCTGATTTTCAACACAATAGGCAATTAGCCATTTTATCGAAAGCACAAGAACGCTATTGTTTCAACATTTGCCGCCATAATTTTTTGCTTTTTATGGTATATTTTTCCGTTCGACACTGCATTGCGGCAACATGGCTCAACGACCGCGACCAATTTCTTTTTCCGAATAAAAAATGGGAAAAAGACCAAGAATTTGTCCATGATTGTTTGGCTTTTGCTTTGTTTCACGGACAGAATAAAATTTCGTGTAAAGATGAAAAAAATCATTTGATTCCGTTTTCGGAAGAGGAAGTTCGCGCAAAGGAAAAATTTGACAGTGATTGGCTGTTTCGTTTTATGAACGGAAAACTCAAAACAGAAGAATATTCGGACTTATACGGCAGTAAAAAACTTGCGCCGTCCGAAAAGCTGAACTTTTCTCCCGAAGCAAGGGCGGTTTTTGATGCTGCTCGCGGCTTATGGACGCATTATCACGCGCAACCAAAAGTTTCGGTCAATGCATCTCTGTACGATATTCGCGAATATTTTCAGGGCAGAAATGATGGCGGAAAAATGAAAAATAAAAGTGAAGATGCAATTTACGCCGATTTGACAGCAATTTTAAGAGATAAAATGAATATTTTGGCACAAAAAATTGAACCGAAAGTGTATGAATACGGTTTTTTGAATAATTGAAATCGAAAAAGATGAAAAAAAAATATCAATTAGTGATAAAAAATTTGAATGAAAAAGTCATTTCGGCAGAAGAAGAAAAATCAATTTTAAAAAATATTCATGCAGACGGAACAGATTGGCTTTTTATGTGCGGCGGAAAAGGGCGGTGTACAACTTGCAAAATCATCGTGCATGAGGGCGAAGAAAATCTTTCTCCGCTGACAGAAAGCGAAAAAAAATATCGGACTTTCGGGCGACTTGCGACACACGAGCGTTTAGCCTGCCAAGTTTTTGCTAAGGGAAATGCAGTTTTTTCTTGTGAAAAAGAAAATAAATTGCCGCATCTTTCGTATTCCGACGAAAAAGCGGACTAACATAAAAGTCAGCCGCGAACATCGGCTTGTACGTAAAAAAAACAAGAATCGCCTGAAAGTGTTACCTTTTTCGACTGAAAACTTACAAAACCAAGGCGCACAATGAGGAACTCAGAGGGCAACTACTTCGCTCGGAACAAAATTTTATCACAACACTTGCATTAGTTCGATAATTTACTTAGCTTGCCGCGCAGTGCAAAAACTTTTTTTTTGTGAGCAAGTGGTGTTTCGTGAACTTAGGACAAATATATGCGGCAATTAGGTGAATCATCAATGAAAAATGCTTAAAATTAAACATTATGCAAAAATTAAGCGTCAGAAATTTTCAGCAAATTTCTTCTGCTGATATTGAAATAAAGAATTTTTTAATTTTGATTGGAGAACAAGGAAGCGGAAAAAGTACGCTTGCAAAATTGATTTATTTCTTTAAGTCTTTAAAAGAAGATTATTTTAACCTTATATATGAAAATGCAAATCGAAATGAAAAAAATTTGGAAATCATTTTTATAAAACGCATACAAGATAAATTTAACATATATTTTGGTTATACAACTGATTTGCCGGAAGATTTTGAAATAATATTCTACTATAATTTTGCGGGAAACAGTCATTCGGATAACAGATATCTAAAGCTGTCAAAAATTCGAGCGTTAAATATTCAATTTGATGATGATTATTTTGGTAAAATTTTAAAAAATACACGGGAATTGGTCGGAGCTTTAAATGATTTCACACAGACGCAAGCAAGAAGTGATGCAAATAATTTTATTGCTTTAGAACGAATTAAGACAAGATTTATCACAGAATTGACGGAAAGAATTAATTCATTGTTCTTTGATTCTTATTCTCCGATGTTTTTTCCTGCCGGACGAAGCATAACTGTTTCTTATCCTGAACAATTCCAAACGCTCTTTTTAGGGAATTTAAACAGTTTGAGTTCTTCAGAGAAAATTTCTCGCTCAGTTGATTTGTTGCAAATGAAATCGTTTATTCTGTATTCAAAGTTTTTGAATGATTATTTCAAAGGCAGCAGTTTTGATACGAAAATAGATAATTGTACTGATAATCGGGTTTCAAATCAAGCACTCGTTTTTTTTAAAAAACATGCAGAATACATCTTACAAGGCAAATATGTTAATTTCAACGGTAATGAGCGTTTGGTTTTTGATACCCAAAAAAACAAATCTGTCCCTTTCAATCTTGCCTCGTCCGGACAACAAGAATCAATAAGAATCATTCAAGATTTATTCTATTTACTATATGAAAAACAAAAATCTTTTCGTATCATTGAAGAGCCGGAAGCCCATTTATACCCCTTAGCGCAGAAGAAATTAATTGAGCTAATCTCTTTAATTTCAAATTGCACGCAAAGTCAGATTGTCATAACAACCCATAGTCCGTATATTCTCACTGTGTTAAATAACCTCTTAATGTATTCTGTTACATGCCAAAATGAGCCTTCAAACGTAAACAGAATAACTGAATATTTCGGAACGCAGAACTTAAATGCAGAAAATAATGAACGAATAAATTTGTCATTTTCTGATGTACAAGCTTACGCTTTAAGCACTCAATCCGAAAAATATTGCACTTCAATAATTGATTCCGAAACCGGCTTAGTCGGCGAAAACTATCTTGACAGAGTTACGGAAGAACTTAATACAGATTTCAATTTTTTGTATAATATCAATTTCTAAAACGCTAAATATGATTAGCAATGACCTTATTCTAAACTTGAAGAATGTTTTTAGTGCTCATAATTTCACAGAAACACTGCTTAATGATGAATTGCTTTTTGTGTACGAAGTTTCCGAAACAAATTCGACAGCAACTGAAATAAAAAAATATACAGAAATGTCTGACATTCAACCGGCAATCAGACATTTTAAAGTTAAAAATACTGCTTTCGGGACAGAAACAGCGCATATTTGCATTGACGGAGATTTCGTTCCTTTTCGTCAAGAAAAATACAATACGCTTAGTGCTTCTTTTTCAGACGGCAGACCCGACAGTCTTGTTTTTAACAGTCAAACTTTTGTTTTTTTAGAGTTAAAAGTCGAGCAAGAAGATGCCACAGAAACGAAAGAAGACCCCAAGTGGAGAAAATATTTTGAAGGAGCAAATCAAATTTTAGATTTTGTAATTTTTTTAAGAGCCAACAATTTTGATATAAAATCCTATTATTCAAGGATATTTGCTGTTGTGTGTTTTCGTTTTGAACCTGATTTTTCAATAATAAGTAAGGGCAATGCGCAACGCAATACTCAACTTTTTAAAATTTCTCAAAAATTAGGCTTTGCATTAAGGGCGCAAAACCATAAGGAAACCTTTGAAATGTGAAAATAAATTCTCTCACGAGCGTTTAGCCTGCCAAGTTTTTGCTAAGGGAAATGCAGTTTTTTCTTGTGCAAAAGAAAATAAATTGCCGCAGCTTTCTTATTCCGACGAAAAAGCGGGTTAAATTTTTCCGTTTCTGCCCCTCCAAAATACACCGAGCGGAAGTTTTCTGTCGGCTTTATCGGAAAAAAATAATTCGCCGAATGAAGAATTTTCCCATTTTTTTCCGATGCTGTCTTTGACTAAATTGTCTGCTATCATGCCGGAAAAGCCCATTGAGTAAAGGTTCAGCAAGAAAAAATTCTTTTCGGGGTGTAAAATTTTAGACAAGAGGTGAAACAACTCGCCGATATTTTCTTCCAAAACCCATTTTTCGCCGTCGGGTCCGCGCCCGTAGGCAGGCGGGTCGAGAATGATACCGTGATAAAAATTTCCCCTTTTTGCTTCTCTTTGTACAAATTTTAAAGCATCTTCGACCACCCAACGAATATTTTGCAGATTGCTTGCTTCCATATTTTCGCGCGCCCAACTGACCACTTGTTTGACCGAATCAAGGTGCGTAACATCTGCGCCGGCTGCTTTTGCGGCTAATGACGCTCCACCCGTGTAAGCGAAAAGATTGAGGACTTTCGGCGTTTCGGCAGCATTTTTTTGAAGAGAATCGGCTATAAAATTCCAATTTTCGGCTTGTTCGGGAAAAATACCGACGTGCTTAAAAGCCGTCAAACCCAAACGAAAAACCAAGTTCAATTTTTCATTTTGATAGCGAATTTTCCATTGTCCCGGCATCTCTGCCTTGCATTTCCATTCGCCGCGTTCATTACTTTTGTCGTTTTTGTCCTTTTTAAAATAGGCGTGCGCAAGTTTTTCCCACTCGGATTGCGAGAGCGATTTATTCCAAACTGCTTGCGGTTCGGGTCTTGCGGTGATGTATTTTCCAAATCGTTCTAATTTTTCGAAATTTCCCGAGTCGAGAAGTTCGTAATCATTCCAATCCGATGCTTGCAGTAATTGCATAATTTATTTGATAATAGCTGAAAGTTCTTTAAAAGCGGGATTCGCCGCACTGTTGCAAAGTTCAAAAAGTAGGGATTCTGTTGTAGAATGAACACATTTTGCGTGTCTCATACGGTTGACCGCAACGGCTTTGTCTTCGGGGTTTCGGGAGGAAACCGCATCTTGCACAATCACCGGCAAAAAACCTTTTCCCGAAAAATCAATCGCTGTTTGCATGACACAAACGTGTGCCTCAATGCCGAAAAGCACCACATTTGAGCGTCCGGAATCAATTATTTTTTGCATAAATTGATAACTGCCGCAACAACTGAACGTAATTTTTTCAATCGGTTCGTATGTTTGTAAGACTTCTTTCAATTCAGGAAGTGTGCTGCCAAGCCCTTTGACGTATTGTTCCGTAACCAACACGGGCACTTCAAGCAATCGAAAACCCTTAATTAATTGAATGCAACGGTTGAGCAAAGCGTCTTTCCCGTCGATGTGCGGAAAGAGTTTTTCTTGCATATCCACCAAAACAGCTACTGTTTCTTCGCGAATTATTCTCATTATTCTCTTGTTTTCAGCCCTCTGAATATTTTTTTCGGGAAATATATTTTTCTTTCATTCTGTCAATGATAAGCGATGCAATCTGCACGGCAATTATTTCGTCCGAAACAAATTCTCGTACCGCTGTGCGAACGCGCTCTTCACTTACATCAACACGATAAAGGAAAGCATAAAAACGCTCCGTCTGATGTCGCATCAAAGACAACAAAAAAGCGGCAAGTTTTTCACGAATATTTTCAATATCAGTTTCCGACAAAAAACTTATGCCGGCGTATTCATTCAATTTTTCACCGATAAACGAAGAACATTCAGGCGAAAGCGGCAAATCACTCCCACTTGAGTCGTGTTTCGTCGGTTTCATTGTTTTCCGCGCCGTCAGTCGCCGCGTCCTCTCTTGCGTTGTCAAATTTTGAAAAATCGTAGTCCGGTAAAAGTTCGGTTTTTACGTAATCTACTGCCGAATTAATGCCTGCCAAAAATTTGTTAAAATCTTCCTTGTAAAGGAAAATTTTATGTTTTTCGAAAAAGAAATCGCCGCCCGGACGAAGTTTTCGCTTGCTTTCAGTTACCGTGATGTAAAAATCATCGGTGCTTGTGGACTTTATGTCAATGAAATAAGTCCTTTTCCCCGCTTTGATGCGTTTGGAATAAACAATTTTATCTTCCACTTCCTTTCAGTTAAAAAAACACAAATAATCAAAGCACACATGCGGAAATACCACGACGGCAGATGTCATTTTTCATCGGAGAAAGTTCGTCAAAAGAGCCTGTTTTCACCGAGCATTTGCCTTTGTAGTGAATAATCATTGTGCATTGTTCCGCCTGTTCGGGCGTATGTCGGCACACATCAATTAAGGTTTCAATAACATGGTCGAAAGTATTTACATCATCGTTGAAGACCAAAAGTTGTTTGCCTTCATCAGATTTTTTTGAAATCTCAACCTCGATTTCTTCCAAAACATCAAGTTCCGTTAATGACATAATGAAATTTTTTTGATTAACACTAATCGCAAAGCTATTAATTTTTTACGAAAAAACAAATTTTTTTTAGAGAAAAGAAAAAAAACAATCGAAAAAAGCAATGAGCGCATTTTTTTTCAAAATTGTATTTTTTTAAACCAATTCATGCAATAATAAGGGCAGAATCAGATTGCTTTCGGCAGAAATATTGTTAAGATTTCCAAAAACGAATTATCAATGTTTCGAACAAAAAAGCCGTCAGAGCGGCAAGAATAAAATAACGCCAAAGCGAATGTGAAATATTATCCTCTTTGAAAGCCGCGACAAAACTCTCCGGCTCAGATTCGGTGATAATTTTAACGTTTTTGTGCTTTTCTGCCAAACTTTTAAGTTCGTCCGAAGAAAAATACTCGGTTAGCGATTCTTTTTTGTCCGTATTAAAAGCAATTAAACCGATTTTCTTGTTGTCCGATTTGCGCACTACTTCAAAAATGCCCGCTTCTGCGCCGAAATGCGGTATTTCCAAGCGAATTTTTGTACCCTCAATCGTTTGTGAGGGAATAAATTCGCGCCCGTCGCTCGCGCGAAGTTTTATCATGTCGTTGCGTTCAAGCGAATCGAAATCGGCAAGAGCAAAATTATCGGAAAAATTCCAATAGAGCCGCTCACTTCCGAGCGCACTGTTCAATGCCATTTTGTATGCAACCGGCACAAAAAGTGCATGAAGCGGGAAATTACCTTCCGTAGCATCGGTTGAGGCGGCAAAAACATACACGGAGGCATTTTTTTTGGAAAATTGTGCAAAAAAAGTTTCGTCGTTTTTGCTTTTCAAAATTTTATTGCCGCCGAAAATTTTAATGTTCGGTATGACATTCGGCATGTTCATCGTCGACGAGAGATTTTCGAAAACGCCGTCAAAAAACGGATTTTGAAGATTCGGGACGGCAAGCGGAAGCGCGTCGCGGCTGCCCGAAGGCTCTGCTGAAAAGCCAAAAACACGCATCAAACTTGTCAAATCGCATTTTTTATCGGGAAAAATTGCCATATTCACGCCTTTTTCGCTCGCCTGCAAAATATTTTCAACAAGCGCATTGTCTGCATTTTTGATGTTTTCGAAAACAATCAAATCTGAGTTTTGCAAACGATTAAAATCTATATTGCCGAAAGAGAAAGTTTTTAGGTCAAAAAGTTCCTCATTTTGATAGGCTTTTTCAAGGAGGCTGTTCGGAATATCCGAAATAAGGCAAACTTTGATTTTCGGAGCGGCTTTGATGGTAAAAAAATGCTCATTGTCAAAAATCAACGGAAAATCTTCCGACTGCAAAACACAGGATTTCGTGCCGCCTTCGGTGAGCGAAAAATTCATTTTAACAATACTTTCGCCGTGCGGTTCAATTGAAGTAACACCTGTCGCAACCTGTTTTCCGTCCATGAGTAAGCGCAAATTTTTGTCGTCTGCCCGCCCGTCGCTGATATTTCTAACTCTGACGTTCAAAATATTATTCGCGCCGACGCGCACAAAAGGATTGTCCAACCAAATGCTGTCGGTGTAAATATTGTTGTTTTGAGTCGGCAAAACGGGGATAATAAAATACATTTTCGCGGTATCAAAAGTCAAATCTTCAAGTTTTCCGACGGAGGTTTTCTGAAAATCGGAAATCCAAAAAATATGCCCTGTTTTATCTGCGCCTGCTTTATTGAGTGCGGAAATTTGTTTTCCGCCGACGGTTTTCAGATTTCTTGCCAACGGGCTGTAAGTCAAAGTGCCGAGTTTGTCTGTCAATTTACTTTTGTCATAAAAACTCGACGCACCGCCTTCGAAATTATTATCTAAAAGCTGAAACGCGGTCGTTTTAGGGTAGATTTCCGTTATTTTTTCGACAAAACGGGATTGAATGTCAAATATTTTTTTTCCGTCTGCAAGGTTTTGCGCACTGTACGAATTGTCAAAAAAAACGCTCACGTGCGAGCCGAGCGAAAGTTTGCGTGCATTTTCTCGTTCAAAATAGGGTTGTGCGAAAGCCAAAGCCAAGAGCGCGACGGCAAGCATGCGCATGAGGAGGGTGAGCAAATTTTTCAATTTATTCCTCGAAACGGCTGTTTGTCTGACTTCTTTGAGCAGTTCGGTGTTGGTAAAATAGACTTTTTTAGGGCGTTGAAAATTGAAAAAATGAATAATCAAAGGTATCTAAGCGCCTGCGATTCCCCAAAGGAATACAGGATATAAAAATTGCATGAATGAATTTTTTGCAAATCTAATGAATTGTGCGTTAATGAGGTCAAAAAAAAAGCAAGGAGATGTTATATTTTTCAAAAAAACATTTTACCAAGGTGTTTTTTGCAAATCTTGCCAAATTTTGTTGATAGGGGGCGTTTTGTGATGGACAGCAATTTCGTAAATTTTTTCAATAATTGTTTTGATTTTTATGTTACTTTCAGCTTCTGTTACGCCGAAATTGTTATTGATTTGGCTTTTTTTTAAATCATTTTCAGCGTTTAATAAAAAATAATTTTTCAAATAAGCAAACTGATACTTAGCAATCGGAAGTAAAAATTCTTCAAAAACCCAATGCCCTTTGAAATACAGAAATAAATCATGTTCTTCTATGTTGTAACGAGCTTTAAAATCATCAATCATTTCTTGCTTGGCATTTTTATCAATTAATTTTCCGTAATTTTTTTCCAATTCCTCTATACAAATATTTGCACGATTGGAAATTTCTGTAATAATCTCATTTTGAGCCGTTTGTAAATCCGTTTCATCATTTTTCAAATCCTTACAAAATTTTTCCATGTTCATAATTTCTTTTTGTACTTCTTTGCCGATTTCATTTGTTCCCATTCCGATATTGTACCGCTCATTATAAATCCAATAAGAAAAAAGTGTAGAAAGTGTCGATGAAAAATCCTTGAATAACTGCACAAAATCAATAGCAGGAATTTGATTGAGGGAATATTCTGCAAATTTTTGGTTTAAACATTCGCCGTAACAATTATAGTTTTCGATGCTGTAAGCGTAAGTATGGAAAATATAAGGTTTGTTAAGATACCATTGTTGATTTTCATACAAATATTTTGAATCAGAGTCAATGCAAAGCACAAGGTGAATGTCAATTTCACCATATTTTGTTTTGTCGTAATACCTGTGTCCCGCAAATTCGGAAAAGCTATCCCTTACAAAATCAACTCCTGTGCCTTCATAAGAGGCAAAAGGACGATACATTTTATCAATATTTTGTTCTCTAAAAAAGGTATTAAACAAATGTCCCCAAAATTTTTGGTCATCTTTATAATCTTCGTGAATGGCAATTACTCCTTTATAAAAATCTTTAAAGAGCATTGCCGCAAGTTTATTATTTATTTCGTTTTTGGTAATTTTTGCCATTACTTTTTAAATTTAAGTTTCTTTAAATAAATTTCATTCGCTTCAACACGGTAATATGCTCGCAAATCTTCTACTTCGTTTGCTTCCTCAGCATTTTTGGCTTTGCCTAATAAGG
>JBPOJO010000704.1:0-4663 GCA_052033485.1 Bacteroidota bacterium
GCTCGCGGTACAATTCGCGGTACAATCGCAAGCTAAAGCTCGCGGTACAATTCGCGGTACAATCTCAAGCTAAAGCTCGCGGTACAATCGCAAGCTGAAGCTCGCGGTACAATCGCAAGCTTTAGCTCGCGGTACAATCGCAAGCTGAAGCTCGCGGTACAATCGCAAGCTGAAGTTCGCGGTACAATCGCAAGCTGAAGCTCGCGGTACAATCGCGGGCAACAGTTACTTTTTTTGAATATCAGCGCAGGAAAATTTTCTTATCTTCGTCTGTTTGAATGACCTTTTTCTCATAAAGTTTGCGCAAAATCTCAATAATTCTCACTTCATAAGCCGAATTTACTCTTTTTATCAAGGCTTCTTTACTCATTTTTCCTTCCGAAAAAGCCTGTAAAATAGCCTTCTCTAAATCCGCATCGCTGATAAACGGAATTTTTTTATTTTTTAAGCAAATATCGCAAACCCCGCAAGGCACATCATTTTTTTCATCAAAACAATTCATAATAAACAGTGCCCGACATTTTGTCGTATTGCGCGCATAATGAATCATGTTTTCAGCCTTTTCTAAGGCATTTTCCTTGCGTGCAGACATGTATTGTGTATTCAAAGGCAAATTTTTCTGCTCTGCACGTGGAATTAAAAAGCTTATTTTGGGCTTGTCCGAAGCAGGCAAATAGGACAAAACCCCCGATTTGTCCAAGTTCTGCAAACTCAGAACGACTTTTTCGACAGAGATGGTTAAAATTTTCGCAATTTGTGTTTCATTGATGCGTACATATTGCGAAAAAGAATCGCCGCCGTACATTCTTACTAAGTTTTTAACAAAAAAATCCGCACTCGGATTCGATACTTGAAAACGGTATAAATCTTCTCCCGAAATGACAAATCGCAAGGCAGAAGGCGTGTGCAAAGCCTCGCTCATCAATAAAATGCCCTGCTCTTCGGCTTTTTTTAAACAATGGAAAGTGTCGCCGGGCGGAAGATTAAATTTTTGACAAAAATCTTGAAAATCAAATGGAAATGACATCATTTCGCCTCCGCCCACAGCAAGTTGAAAATAATTGCAGAGGGCTGCGTAAGTAATGCGAATTTTTTCTATAGACGGGTGCGAATTTTCAATATTTTCACGTAAATTATCTAAATCTTTGTTGTCAAACAGCAAAACAGGAAATGCTTTTTGTCCGTCGCGCCCTGCTCTGCCCGCTTCCTGATAATAAGCTTCCATACTGTCCGGCAAATCCAAATGAATAACCGTTCTGACATCGGCTTTGTCAATCCCCATTCCGAAAGCATTTGTCGCAACGATAACGCGCGTTTGATTATTAATCCAATTTTCTTGCTTTTTGGCTCTTTCTGCCGCGGCTAAGCCGGCGTGGTAAAAATCCGCAGAAATGCCTCTTTTTTTCAATATTTCGGCTGTTTGTTGCGTTTTAGCGCGATTGCGAACGTATATAACAGACGTGCCCGGAACTTTCTCCAAAATTTTTAACATTTTATCGAGCTTATTTTCCTCTTCAAAACACGAATACCAAAGGTTTTCACGCGCAAAACTTTTTTTGAAAAAAGCATATTCCTGTTTAAAATGCAAACTTCGGACAATGTCTTTGCAAACTTTCTCCGTTGCGGACGCGGTCAAAGCCATGCAAGGAACGTCGGAAGGCAGTATTTCGCGAATTTCGGCAATTTGCATATAGGGCGGACGAAAATCGTAACCCCATTGAGAAATGCAATGCGCCTCATCAACCGCCAAAAGTCGCACGGGCATTTTTTTAACACGTATTTTGAAAAGTTCAGTTTTTAAACGTTCGGGCGAGAGGTATAAAAAACGCATTTCAGGGTCATAAACGCAGTTGTCGAGCGCAAAATCAATTTCTTTCGCGCTCATGCCCGAATACACCGCAGCTGCCTTAATGCCGCGCTTATTCAGTTGTTCAACTTGGTCTTTCATTAATGCGATTAAAGGGCTGATAACAAGGCAAATACCGCCTTTGACGATAGCAGGAATCTGAAAACAAACCGACTTTCCGCCTCCTGTCGGGAGCAACGCGAGCGTATCGCGCCCCGAAAGTGCACTTTCGATAATTTCGGATTGAAGCGGGCGAAACGCATCGTAGCCCCAATACTTTTTCAGAACTTCAAGCGCAGTCATGTTCAAATTGTGTTAAAATGCTGATTGATAGGCTTCCTGAGCAATTTTTTCAGTCAAAACCTCCGTGTAATACGCCCCAGCCGAAGCATCAGCAACTTGTGCAAGAAAACTTTCTTCGCGCAAAATATTCACGACATTTCTTGCCGTTCGCGCGGAAAAACTGTCTGTTTTGGGCATTCGGTAATCATGCGGCAGCACCGTGAGAAAATCAACTCCCGCAATCGCGGCTGACATTGCTTGCGTGGTATTCGAAATCATGTTCAAATACGGGTCTGCAAGCTCTTTTTCACCTGTTTTAGGGCTTGTACGCGAATGAATACGCGGCACGTCAGCAATTTCAGCCTTTTTAGACATCGCAAAAAGCAATTTTTTGAGGGCGCGAATTTTGGCAATCTCAACAAAAAAATCGTCATAAATTGCCAATGAAAACACGATTTTTGAGGCAAATTCGGGTGCTTTTTTCGTTACGTCGGCAAAAAATGCGATACACTCTGCAACCGCAAGTTTTTCATCTTGGGTATCGCAGCGAAAGACAATCGGCGAAAAATTGGGCAAATTTTGATATTTACTTTTATGGTCAAAATCAAATTTTGCTTCAAAAAAGCCTTTAATATTTTCCGACTCGTCTGCATAATTTTTCAAAAAATACTGCTCAAAATCTTCATAATTTTCAGTGCTGCCGGCAAGAAAAGCAACCGAACAATGTTGCAAAGCAATGTCTTTTAACAAGATGTTAAAATTAACAGACAAAATGTCCGTAAGGTCAAAAAGTACCGAATCAGCTCCCGCATTGAGTGCTTCTAAGGCGGCAAGATTAGCTTTTTTTTCCTCGCCTGCCGAAACGGAAGTCAGCGGCATATTGAGAAAATTATTGCTTTCGGAAAGTACAAAACCGCTGTTCGGCGGAATTTCGGTATAGTACGGAAGAATTTTTCCGAAAGTTTTTTCCCAAATAATATTCTCAAAAGGCGTTGATTTTAAGTCTTTTACGGCTTGCTTTTTCCAATCATCACTGCCTGCCGCGTTGAATTGTTGAAACATCTATTTGTTGTTTTGCGGGTAAAAAGCTATCTTGAAACTTCAATGATTTCAAAGCGAATTTTGCCTTTCGGTGCTTCAATTTCGGCTACATCGCCGACGGATTTGCCGAGCAAACCTTTTCCGATAGGCGACTCAACGGAAATTTTACCTACTTTAAGGTCGGCTTCTTTTTCAGAAACGAGCATATATTGCATAACGGCGTTGTTAGCCGTGTTTTTAATTTTAACTTTTGAAAGAATAGCTACCTTCGTCGGGTCAATATTCGATTCGTCAATGATACGAGCATTCTTTAAAATTTCTTCTAATTTAGAAATTTTAAGTTCTAAATGTCCTTGTGCGTCTTTTGCAGCATCATATTCGGCATTTTCTTTCAAATCGCCTTTTTCACGCGCTTCCGCTATATCTTGGGCAATTTTGGCTCTCCCTTTCGTTTTCAATTCGTGCAATTCATCGCGAAGTGCTTTTAAGCCCTCTTGGGTAAAATAGTTAATTTTATTTGAAGACATAGCAAAAAACAGTTTTAATGTGAAAAAAAACAACAAAAATCTTGCGAAAAGACGAAAAAAAAACACGCCGATAAACAAAAGTTTACCGCCGCGCTGAATTTTTATTCATATTTCTACAAAGTAAAAAAATAAAATTCTCTTTTGCAAAAAAATGAGAGAAAAAAAAGTAAAATCTTGTCTTTTTGCCGAAATAAATTTATTTTGTAAGAATTTTCATTTAAAACGAACGGCATAATCGAATTTTGCTTAATTTTCGCCGAATTTTTTTAAAAATGTCATTATTTGTATGAAAGACACCTATTTTTCTGTTCAAAACCCTGCGGAAGGCAGTTTTCGCGATAAAGGAAGTCGTTTTTTATCCTTTGTTTTTCCATGTCAAAATGAAGAGGAGGTGAAAGAAAATTTAGGTATTTTAAGAAAAAAATATTTTGATGCGACGCACCATTGTTTTGCGTATCGGCTCGGTTTTGAGGGCGAAAAGTTCAGAGCGAATGATGACGGGGAGCCGAGCGGCTCGGCGGGACTTCCGATTTTAGGACAAATTAAGTCAAAATATTTAACTTTTGTTTTGGTTGTGGTTGTTCGATATTACGGCGGTACAAAGCTCGGAGTCAGCGGTTTAATCAATGCTTACAAAGAATCTGCGGCAGACGCGCTGAATTGCGCCGAAATTGTCGAAAAAATTATTTACGACGAATTGCATCTGACTTTTGAGTATGAAAAAATGAACCTTGTCATGTCTGCGGCAAAAAAGTATGAGTTAATTTTTCAAAAACAACAATTTGATAATATTTGTCATTTTTCGCTTTTGGTGCGACGAGCATTAAAAGCGAAAGTGGAAGAAGAATTAGAAGAATTTTTAGATAAAATTTAAAAATCGAAACTAATTAGCCGGTTTGCAAGATTGCAGCGCGAGCTTTAGCCGACGACCTTATGTTCGATTGTTGAGGATACTTTCCTCCTTAAA